>JAJXYI010000581.1 GCA_021780625.1 bacterium
AGACGTGCGCGCGCTGGTCAGTCGGTCCGGGTTCGGTTCGTCCCGACTCTTTGAACTGATACGCAGGCATTACCACGCCACTCCGGCGGAGCTGCTGATTCGCGCACGCGTCGCCTCCGCACGAACGCTGCTCGAGACCACGGAGCTGCCGCTGCTCGAGGTCGCCGCAGCGGCGGGATTTGAATCGCAGTCCACGTTTCATGATCAGTTCAGGCGGCGGAACGGGATGACACCCTCGGACTTCCGCGGTCTGAAGGATGCGCCGTCGTTTGATCTCGCCCTGCCTCCGGAGTACCCGCTCGGCCATCTTCGCAGGGCCCTCGGTCGGGATGAGCAGAGTCTGACGGAGCGTCTGGAGGGCGACACGTATCGGGCGGTGCTTCACTTTGCGTCGGGACCACGCCTCATCAGTGTCCGCCTGAAGTCCGATCATGTGACCGTTGAAACGCCGGCTGGGACTGCCGTCCAGGCTCATGCTGCGGTGATTGGGATTCTCGGCCTCGAACAGGACGCTCCGTCCTTCGCTCGCCTGGCCCGGCGGCTGGGTTTTGCGCGCCTCGTCCGCGGGCGCGAGGGATTGCGGATCGTGCAGACTCCAACCGTTTTCGACGGGCTCCTGTGGTCCATCGTCGGACAGCAGGTGGCCTTCGGGTTTGCCTGCACGCTCAGGCGACGGCTGGTGGAGCGAGTGGGGCGGGGAGACTTCGATGGACTTCGGGCGCCGCCAACCCCGGCCGATGTCGCTGCCCTCGAGGTCGACGATCTGGTTCCCCTCCAATACTCGCGCCAGAAGGCGTCCTATCTCGTATCCATTTCCCGGATGATCGCCGAGGGCCGGCTCGATGCCGAGGGGTTGCGAAACCAGTCGGCAACGCGTGTCGAACGCACTCTGCTCGCTCTCCGCGGACTGGGACCCTGGTCCGTCAATTACGTCATGATGCGCGCCCTGGGTTTCCTGGATTGCGTGCCCTACGGAGACACCGGCGTGACCAGTGGGCTACAGACGCTCTACAACCTCGAAGTGCGGCCGGATGTCGACGCCACGCGCCGTCTGATGGAGCCCTTCTCTCCGATGCGGAGCCTTGCCACGACGCATCTTTGGCAGATCAACCGCCCTTCGCCATGACACTCGGTTTCTTCACGCTTGATACACCGGTCGGTGCGTTTTCAGTCGCGTGCGCCGCCGACGAGTCGGTCGTCGCCACCGCGTTCGGAGACGTCGAGGTGCTCGCCCGCCGACTTCCGCCGGGGACGCGTTTGGCATCACGGCCTCCGGTATCGGACGTCTCGAGTCAGGTTGCGGCCTACTTCGGCGGGGCGTTGCGTGAGTTCTCGCTGCGGCTCGCGCCGACCGGAACCGCGTTTCAACACAGGGTCTGGCGGGCACTTCAGGATGTGCCTTACGGCGTGCTGATGAGCTATGGCGAACTCGCCCGCGGAGTGAAGTCGTCGCCGCGTGCGGTTGGGCGCGCGAACGCCACGAATCCGATCTGCCTGATCGTGCCCTGCCATCGGATTGTCGGCGCGGACGGTTCGCTCACCGGCTATGCATTTGGAGAGGTGATCAAGCGCCGCCTCATCGATCTGGAGCGCGCATCCGCACCGGCCGCGATCACCACGACCTCGGGGCGTGCGAGTCCGTCGCGGCGTTGAGGGATTTGGGGGCCGAGCCCGGCCAGGTGAGCTCGACCACGAATCGCTCCGGCTCCTGACGGATTTCAAAGCCGCATCCGAGCGCTGCTGCCAGGGCGCGCGCCACCCGCAGTCCGATGCCGATGCCGTGCCGCGGTGCCGGGTTCGGCGCGATCCGGTTCGCGATCCGGCAGAGAACCCCCGAGGAGGTGCGCTCGACCGCGATCGCGATCGGCCCTGCACCGTGCTTCATCGCATTCGTCAACAGGCCGTGCAGCACCTGGCGCAGGTATCGGGGATCTGATGACACGCATGCATCATCGTCCTTGGTAAGCTCGATCGCGCGGTGTTGGCTCTTGGCCCAGAGGTCGTAGGACTCGAGCATGTCGATGAGAAGTCGGCCGGGTGCGAGCTCCTCGAACTTGAGCTCGAGACGGCCCTGCTCGGCGGTGGCGAGCAGGAGGCATTGGTCGACGTAGTCGGACAGGCGGCGAAGTTCGTCCTGAAGTGATTCCGCGAGCGCCGGCTCGATCTTCCCCTCCGCGTCCTCGACCTGCAGGCGGATCAGCGTTAGCGGGGTGCGGAGCTCATGGGCGACCTGCGCTGAGAATTCCGTCAGCTGCCTGAAGGAGTCTTCCAATCGCGCCAGCAGCAAGTTGATGTTGCCCTCGATCGCCTCGAACTCGCGATCGACACTCCGGACATGGAGCCTCCGCTTCAGGCTCGTGGGGCCGATCTCGCCGAGCTGGCGGTTGATGTCGGCCACGGGACGAAACGAACGCGTCGCGAGCAGGTATCCGATCGCAAGCGAAAGCGCAACGACCGGCGCCGCGTAGAGGATGGTGAGATGCCAGAGTTCGCCGACAATGTCGCGAATCTCCGCCTCCGAGTAGCTTCCGTGCAGCGTCCAGTCGGAGTGCCCTGGGTGGGCGCGCTCCCAGCGCTCCACCCGGAGTTCGTGCTGGAGATGCACGTACGTGACCCCGAGGATCACGCCCAGCACGCTGAGGAGGCTCACCGCGTACCAGCACGCGATCCTCCATCGGAGCGATCTCATGGAGCCGGCTCCTTGATGGCGTAGCCGATGCCTCGGATCGTATGGATCAGAGGCGGCCAGCCGGCACGGTCGATCTTTTCCCGCAGGTAGTTGACGTACACGTTCACCACATTCGTGCCGGAGTCGAAGTGCTGGTCCCAGACGTGCTCGATGATCGCCGTCTTGCTGACTGGTTTCGGCGACGACACCATGAGCAGCTCGAGCAGGGCGAACTCGCGGTTGGTCAGGGCGATCTCATCGCCTCCGCGGTGCGCCGTGCGCGCCAGCAGGTCTAGTTCCAGATCCGCGACGCGAAGGTGGTCCGTGGGCTCGGAGCGCTGACGGCGCAGGACGGCTCGAAGCCGCGCCTGAAGCTCGACCATCGAGAAGGGCTTGCCGAGGTAGTCGTCGGCGCCCGCATCGAGACCCCGGACCCGGGCGTCGACGCCGTGGCGAGCGGTCAGGAAGATGACCGGCGCACGGACGCCCTTCCGTCGCAGTTGTTTTAATACAGCGACGCCGTCCTGGCCGGGCATCATCACGTCGAAGACCATGGCGTCGTAAGGATAGGTCTCGCCCAGCCAGAGCGCCTCGCCTCCGTCTGCGGCGACATCGACCGCGTAACCGGCCTCGCTCAGGCCCTTCCGGATATGCTCGGCCACCCTGGCTTCATCCTCGGCGACTAGAATGCGCATGCCCATAGGAAACCAGATGCGCCCCCGCCAGGCCAGCCTTCAGGCCATGGCGGGAGAGGATCAATCGTCGTCGCGATCGCGGTCGACGCGCGCGGGCGAAGCGGCCTTGCCGTCCGCTCCCGGATTGGTGGCGGTGCCTCCGGCGGCCAGCACGCCTGCACCGTGACGATAGACGAGTTGCCCGCCTCGGTGTCCGGTTTCCACGACGCACCAGGACGCCCCCGCGGCGGCGATCGCCGTGCAGGCTCCCAGGGCTCTCGCGGTGCGCGGCATCCGTCCCACGGCGACGGCCGCGATTCCCAGTGCGGCGGCGACAAGCGCCGCCGTCCGCGTCCTTTCGGCCCAGTCCTCGTGCTCGTCGAGGACCGATCCGGCGGTGTCGCCGACCAGTTCTCCTTCGCGCTCGCCAGTGCTGACCGATACGACGGCCCCCGCTGCACCGAGCATCAAAAGGACGGCTCCGAGCAACGGCAGGTGCCAGCGGCGGGTGAATGCGGCGACGATCGCCACCGCGCATCCCAGGAGCAGGAGCACGATCGGAAAATGCACGACGGCGGGATGAAGGGGACTGGGAATCGAAAACATGGCCGTAGGTCTCCGTTGCTCAGTCAACCACCACGAACTTGTCGGACGTGCGCCGGCACACCGGGCATTTCTCGTCTGGCCGTGCGGTCACCGTGTTGCCGCAAATGGTGCACACGTAATAGGTCGCAGGGTCGTTCCTGCCGAGCTGGTCGAGGGCGGTCTGGTAGAGCTTGGCATGTTCCTTCTCGGCGGATACCGCAAAATTGAAGGTGCGAACCGCTTCGCGCGCATCCTCGGCCTTGGCCGTGTCGATAAATCCGGGATACATCGTGTCGCGCTCGTAGCTTTCGCCCTTGATGGCGGCCTGCAGGTTCTGAGCCGTCGTGCCGACGGACACGGCGTCGAGCGCCTTGTCGTCGAGCGTCCCGCCGGCCTTGAGGATGACGGCCTTGTGGTTGTCGCGATGAATCTCCTCGGCGCGCGCTGCGGCGCGGAAGAGCTTGGCGACCTGGCCGTATCCCTCCTCATCCGCCTTTTGGGCGAACGCGAGGTAGCGGTGGTGCGCGTTGTTCTCGCCGTTGTAGGCGGCGTTCAGGTTGTCGACGGTCGCCTGCGAGAACGTGGCGGCGCCGGCGGGCGCCGCGATGAGCAATGCGGAGGCAATGAGTGTGAGGATTTTGGTTTTCATGCGCGCCCAGCCTAGCAGGTCGCGCATTAGAAAATCCCCGTCACCCGGATTAGAGTTTTCTTATGCGAAATGTCGGCCGGACGATCGAACCGGTCAGTGCCAGCCACGTACCAGAAGAAGGGGCGTGGTGATGCTGTGCCGCACGTGCCGCGCCGTGCTTCCAAGGAAGAGATCCCCCAGAAATCGGTGGCCGTGTGTGCTCATCGCCACCAGGTCACAGCCATTCTGCTTCACCCAGCGCACGATCTCACGACCGGGATCTCCAAAGGCGAGTGCTGTTTCCGCTGAAATGCCAGCCACGGCAAACTCCGCGCGGATGCTCTCGAGATAGGTCTGGTCCTCCGACACCTCCGGGCTAACTGCGTCGGGTCCGAAGAGCCTGGCCGCCCAGCCATCCGCCACGTGTAACAGCACGATCCGGCTGCCCATCTGCAGCGCGAGCGGCTTGATGTGTTCCACGATCGCACGGTCGGTCTTCGTGCCGTCGAGCGTGACAAGGATCGTCTTATACATGGTGGGGTGAAAATCAGCCGGCGATGACCCGCCAGGCCTCGCGGAAGGCGTCCGGCAGGCCGTAGATGTCCATCACCGTGATGATGATCGCGCAGCCCCAGCCGGCCAGCATCAAAAAGAGACCGTTGCGCCATTTGCCCATCCGTTTGGGTGAACTGGTGAAATGAAGGAGGGGGAACATCGCCAAGGGCAGCTGGATCGCTAGCACGACCTGGCTGAGAGCCAGTAGGTCGGTGACGCTGCCGTCGCCACGGACGCCAATGATGATCACCGCGGGAAGGATGGCGAGCGTCCGCGTGATCAGCCGCCTGACCCAGGGCTGGATTCGCCAGTGCATGAAGCCCTCCATGACCACCTGTCCCGCAAGGGTTCCGGTGATCGTGCTGCTTTGCCCGCTCGCAAGCAGGGCGACCGCAAACAGCGTGCTGGCCGCCACCGTGCCGAGCAGCGGCGCTAGAGTGAGGTATGCAATCCGTATCCAGTCGCTGTCGGCCGTGAACCGCACGATCTCGCCACCGGGCAGGATGACGCTGTCCTTGCCATAGAACACCACCGCAGCCAGCACGAGGATCGCGGCGTTGATGAAGAACGCGCCGACCAGGGCGGTTGTGGCATCGATGGTATTGAAGATCACCGCACGTTTCACGGAGGCGTCGTCCTTCTGGAGTCGCCTGCTCTGAACCAGTGCCGAATGCAGGTAAAGGTTGTGCGGCATGACCGTGGCGCCGATGATCCCGATTGCCACGTACAACATGCCTGCGTGTCTCAGACTCGGCGATACCAGGGCTCGTCCCATCTCCAGGAAATCCGGATGGGTGGGGGAAAAGACGAAGATCTCCAGGAAGAAGCACACGACGATGGTTGAAACGAGCAGCAGGACCACCGCCTCGATGGTTCGCATGCCCAGTCGTTGCAGTCCCAGCAGGAGCAGGACGTCGAAACCCGTGATGATGACGGCCCAGAAGATGGGAATGTGAAACAACAGGTTCAGCGCTACCGCGCTGCCGAGCACCTCCGCCAGGTCACAGGCGCCGATTGCGATCTCGCAGGAAAGCCAATTCGGAATCCGCGTCCATTTCGGGTACCAGTCCCGGCAGCACTGGGCCAGGTCTTTTCCGGTCACGACGCCGAGCCGGGCCGAGATGATCTGCATGAAGATCGCCATGAGGCTTGCGAGCCCCACGACCCAAAGAAGCGCGTATTTGAACTGCGCTCCGCCTAGGAGATCGGTGCCCCAGTTTCCGGGATCCATGTATCCTACGCTCACCAGAATTCCGGGTCCCACAAATGCCCGCCACTGCTTCCAGAAGCCCGCCCGAATGTCGGGCACCGACACCGAGCTATGCATGCCCTCGAGGGAGAGGTGATTTGAATCCCCGACGATCTCGGACTTCCGTGACGGTTCCTCGCTCATCGCCGACGCCGCTCCCCGGCCATCCGGCCACGCCCGTCGCTGTATTCGCCATCCGACTCCCGATTGAGTGCAGGCTGCATATTGTAGCAACTGCTACAGATTGGATTACGGCGTTGTCAATGCGAAACACTTTTGTTCTTGTGGCGGGATGGACCAGCCGGCCGCCAAGGCATCGAAGCAACCTGCGACCCCGCATCGAGGAAACCTCAGGAAGACGCGGGAAGAGCATGCCCGTGAGACGGCCCAGGATTATGTCGAGATGATCGCAGACCTGATCGCGGTGCAGGGGGAGGCCCGTGTGATCGAGCTTTCGCGTCGCATGGGAGTCACGCACGTCACCGTGATCCGAACGATCCAGCGCCTACAGCGCGAGGGGCTCGTGACCACGCAGCCGTATCGCTCGATTTTCCTTACCGCAGAGGGCCGCCGGCTTGCCCGGGAATCCCGGCATCGACACGAAGTGGTGGTGGAGTTCCTGGAGGCGCTCGGGGTGCCCAGCACCGTGGCGGAAGCGGATGCCGAGGGGATCGAGCACCACGTGAGCCGTGAGACGCTTGCGGCATTTGTCCGCCACCTCGAGAAGCGGAGAGGATCCTGAGTCAAGGGACTCCAACCCCCTTCGCGATGGCCTGTCGTTTGCAACTTTCGGCATTTTCAATGGGTTTGGGGGGAAACCGCGCGCCCGAGCCGCTGTCCGGTCCGTGCGCATAGTCCCTCTGAGCCACAGCCCTTTCATGAAACGCATCGTCTGTCTCATCCTCCTGGCCACGCTCCCACTGCTGGCCTTCGCCGGTTCGAAATCCCTGTACCAGGGGCCGGACTGGTCATTGCTCGATCGCTCGTCCGCGGTCTCGGCCGCCGCGAAAATCACCCCCCAGAAATACCCGAATTGCGACACGGCCATCGTCGACCAGCGGTCGATCCGCGTGTATCACGCCGATGGGACGGGTGAGTGTCAGGACGAGACCTACACCAAGATCCTGACGGAAAAGGGACGGAGCGGCAGCACCACGATGACCTTCCCGTTCGAGATTCCCTATACCTCCGTCCAAGTCGTGAAGCTCGAGGTCCTCGACGCGGACGGCACGGCGCATCCCGTCGATGTGGCGGCAAACTCCCGGGCGAGCATCGACCAAAGCCAGATGCAGATGAACATTTACGACCCCAATTCCCGGGTCCTCACGGTCAGCATACCTCACCTCGCCATCGGCCAGACGATCTATTCGGTCGTGAGGACCACGATCGAGCGTCCGATCATCGCCGGTGAGTTTGCCGATGACGAGTTGTTCGAGAGCGAGGCGTTCACGCGCCACATTTCGCTGGTCATCCACGGCCCGGCCTCAAAACCCCTCGTGCGCATCGCGCTCCGCAATGAGGTTCCGGGCACCGTCACGTCGAGCCAGGGCAGGGACCCCGACGGCGGCCTGGTCTATCGTTGGGAGGTCTCGGACGTGCCCCGCATGTACGACGAACCCGACATGCCGCCGCAGATCGTCGTGCTCCAGCACCTGTCCGTCAGCACCACGCCCAGCTGGAAGGACGTGTCGCGTTGGTACTGGAACATCAGCAAGCCCCACCTGGAGGCCGTCAGCCCCGCGCTGAAGGAACGGGTCGCCTCGCTGATCGCCGGAAAGACGGGCGACATGGACAAGATCAAGGCACTTTTCTACTACGTGTCGCGCAATATCCGATACATGGGCATCACGCCCGAGAAGGACCGCCCCGGCTTCGAGCCGCATGACGTGTCCATGACCTATTCCCGCAAGTACGGCGTCTGCCGCGACAAGGCTGCCCTGCTCGTGTCGATGCTCCGGGCCGCCGGATTCCACGCCTATCCTGTGCTGGAGAGCTTCGGCGTGAAGAAGGACCCGGAGATCCCCAATCCCGATTTCAATCATGCCATCGTGGCCGTGGACCGGGGCGCCGAAGGATACCTCCTGATGGATCCAACGGACGAGAACACCGTGGACCTGCTTCCGGCTGAGGAGGGCGACCAGAGCTACCTCGTGTGCCGGCCCGAAGGCGATGTGCTGAGGACAACCCCGGTGAACAATCCGGACCTGAACCTCATGCGGATCAACACGACCGCCTCGATGGATGCGAATGGTCGGATCACGGCCGAATCGCATCTGCAGTTCGACGGAATCAACGACAACGCCTACCGGCAGGCTCTGCTTCAGATGAAGCGCGACGAGCGCTGGCGCTTCTTCGAGGCGATCCTCAAGCGCGCGATTCCCGGCGCTGTGGTCGAGTCGTTGAAGGTCAAGCCTGACAACCTGCTCGACGCATCCACGCCTCTCTCGGCGGATATGACCTTCTCGGTGCCGAGCGCCGCCGCCTTTGGCGATTCATGTGCCCTCGTCGACGTGCCCTGGGTCGGCAACCGCACGGGAATCATCAATTTCATCCTCGAGGGAGCCACGCTCGATCACAGGAAGTATCCGCTCTATACCCAGGTCACCTGCGGTATCAGGGAAACGGTGACCTTGCATCTCAATCGGCGCTTCGCAGGGGTGCTCTCCCTGCCCAAGTGCGAGCCCGAGAACGACGAATGCCTCGATTATCACCGGACCTACTCGCTCAAGGACAGGACCCTCGTCTGCACGCGTGAGCTCAAGACCAAGCTGGTTGAGTTTTCGCCGGCCCAGTACCTGAAACTGAAGCGTATTCTGGCGGTGATGGACACCGACGATCGCAAGGCACCGCTGCTGCGTCTTGCTCCCGGCGCAGCAATCGCCGGAACCCTCGCCGCAGGTGGCGTGCTGCCGCCGCCCGTGTCGGACGCTCATGTCATCGAAGTCGACAAGGACATGGTGGTCAAAGACGCCCACTCGGCCACGCTGACCGTACACTACATCAAGAAGGTGCTCAGTTATGGCGGCAAGAAGCGCGAGGCCGAGGTCAAGATTCCCTACAACCCGGCCACGGAGGAGGTTCGTCTTGTTGGCGCAACCGTCACGGCGGCAAACGGGCACAAGGAGACCATCGCTCCTGAG
>JAJXYI010000609.1 GCA_021780625.1 bacterium
CGCGATCTCATGCCGCCGATGGACACCGGCATCATCAAGGTCAACTTCGAGACCGACGCCAACACCTCGCTCGCCGGCACGGAAGCCACGCTGTCGGAGATGGAGGCGCTGATCCGCAAGCGCCCCGAGGTCACCTCCGTGTCGTCCCTCATCGGCTCCGAACCCGCCGTGATCTCCTTCGGCGCGGGCCGCCTGCCCCAGCAGGGCAACATCACCATCCATCTGGTCGACCGCTTCCACCGCAAGGCGTCCATCTGGCAGATCGAGAATGCGCTGCGCTCCGAGTTTCAGCGGCTGCCCGGTCTGAAGAGCGTCGATGTCTTCGACTTTGGAGCGACTCCCCTGTCCACGATCCGCTCCTCGGTCGACGTGATGCTCTCCGGACCAAACCTCGAAACGCTCGACCGGCTCGGGCGCGACGTGGAGCAGCGCCTGCGCACCCACCTGCGCGGAGCCACCTCGATCACCCGCTCCTGGACGCTCGACTCCGTTGAAGTGCAGTTCACCGCCAACGCCGAAAAACTCGCCCTCTACCGGATCTCGCCCGCCGCCGTGGCCGGCCAACTCGCCGGTGCCGTGCGCGGACAGCCGAGTTCGACCTTCCGCGTGCCCAATGAGGACGGCCTCACCGTGCTCGTGCAGTTGCCGGGCCGGCAGCGCGCCTACGCCGAACAGCTCGCCACCTATCCCATCGTCACTCCCGCGGGAACCATTCCGCTCGGCGCCCTCGGCTCGGTCGTCCGCCGCCCCGTGCCCTCGGTCATCACCCGCCAGGGCCTCGAACGCACCCTCGACATCCAGGCTTACCGCTCGAAGCAGCCGATCTCGCACCTCCAGGACGACGTCGACGCGGCCCTCGTGGGCTTCAAGCTCCCGCCCGGCTACACGCTCAGCCACGAGGGCGAGATCAAGCAGATGAACGAGTCCTTCGCCCTGCTCGGCAAGGCCCTCGTGCTCGGCCTGGTCCTGCTGTATTTCTCGCTCGTGCCGGCCTTCAAGTCCTGGGTCCACCCGCTGACCATCATGTCCGCGATCCCCCTGGCCCTGATTGGCGCCGCCTGGAGCATGCTCCTCGCCGACAAACACGGCTGCATGCCCTCGATGATGGGCATGATCCTGCTCGCCGGCATCGTCGTGAAAAACTCGATCCTCCTGATCGATTTCATCGCCGCCGCCAAGGAGCGCGGCGCCACGACCCACGATGCGCTCATCGATTCCGTGCGCATCCGCACCCGCCCCATCCTCATGACCGCGGTCGGCACCGCGGTGGGCATGATTCCCATCGCGATGGAGTGGGCCATCGGCCTGGAGCGGCTCTCGCCCCTCGCCATCGTGGCCATCGGAGGCCTGCTCGTCTCGACCTTCCTGACGATGGTCTATGTCCCCGTGCTGTATTCGCTGTTCGAAGACGCCTCCCTCGCGGTCCGGCGCTGGATCGGCCTGAAGCCGACGCCACCCCTGCCCGCCGCCCATCAATCCTGACCTTAACGACACGAAACCACCTGAATTCGAACCACCGAGGCACAGAGGACACAGAGCGGAAGTTCTCCAAATCGGGCGGTTTCGTGGCTCACCTCATAGGTGAAGAGTTCCTGTCCAGATTTCCTTCTGTAACCCGTTTTCTCTGTGATCTCTGTGCCTCTGTGGTTCAACCGCAGTTCGATCCAAACCTCATTTCCATCCGGAAAACATAACCATGAAAACCATCGAAATTCTCGGCGGCGGTTGCGCCAAGTGCAACCAGCTCGCCGCCAACGCGGAAACAGCGGCCAAGTCGCTCAAGCTCGACTACACGCTCGTGAAGGTCACCGACTTTAGGGAGATCTCCCGGCGCGGGATCCTGACCACGCCGGCGCTCGCCCTCGACGGGAAGACGCTGAGCGCCGGCAAGGTGCTCACGCAGGCCCAGATTGAGGACCTGCTCCGGTGAACCGCGTGGAACTCAGGCGGACGTCGTCGGCGCCGCCTGGGTCCGTCTCCCGGCAAGCGTAACCAGGCCGTCGACCAATTCCCGCATCGCACTCGACTGGGCGTTCAGCTCCTCCGCCGCCGCTGCGGTCTCCTCCGCGCCGCTCGCGTTGGCTTGGACCACGCGGTCCATCTCGGACACCGCCTTGGCCACCTGATCGATTCCCTGGCTCTGCTCCGCGGAGGCCTGAGCGATCTCCGCAACGAGGCCGGCCAAATTTCGAACATGCCCCTGGATCGCCTCGAAGCTGCGGGTGACATCCGTGCTCAGCGAGACGCCCAGGCGGCTCTTCACGGTTGACGCCTCGATCTTTTCCGCCGTCTCCCGTGCCGCTCCCGCAGCGCGTTGCGCCAGCGACCGGACCTCGTCCGCCACCACCGCAAAGCCCGCACCCGCTTCACCCGCCCGCGCCGCCTCCACCGCGGCGTTCAGCGCCAGGATGTTCGTCTGAAAGGCGATTTCGTCGATGGTCTTCAAAATGACCCGGATCTGCTCGCTGGCTGCACGGATATCCTCCACGGCGGCATGCATCGCCTTCATGTGCTCATAGCCGGCGTCGGCGGCCTCACGCGCCACGCGCGCCGTCTCCTTTGCCTTCGAGGCGTTCTCGGCATTGCGACGGGTCATGCCCGCCATCTCCTCGAGGGATGCGCTCGTTTCTTCCAGGGACGCGGCCTGCTCCGTCGCCCCCTGGGCAAGCGAACCGCTGGAACCCGCCACCTGCGACGCCGCGGCCGCAACCTGGCCGGCGCCTTCGTCGAGACTTCCGCTCACCGAGCGCAACAACCCACCGATTTTCACCACACTCGCAGCCGCGAGGGCGATGCCCACTACCAGGGCCAATAGGCCGCCAAGGACAAACAGCCTCACATCGCGATGAACCTCGCGCGCGAGCTTGGCACCGAGCGCCGAGGCCTGCGTGGAGTTGTAGAGTGTGAGATCCTTGTTGGCCGACGCGTAGGCCGCATACGCTGACTTCATCTGCCCCGAATACAGGCGCAACGCGCCGTCCCTGTCACCCTTGTCCAGCAGCGCCAGGCAGGAGGTACTGAGGCGCTCGTAATCCGCCCGCCGGCGGAGCACCTGGTCGAACAACCTCCGGTCCCCATCGTCCTTCACAGTCGCGCCATACGAGCGAACCGCCCCGTCCACCCTGGCCGACAGCGCTTCCATCTCCTTGCGCACCGACGCGTCGTCGCCCCCTGCACCTGCCACCATCCGCGCCATCCGGATCTCGTTCTCGGCGGAGTCGCGCGACAGCTGGGCCATCAGCGCCAGCCCAGGTAGCGAATCGCCCACGATGTCGTCTCCTGTGTTCATGAGTCTGCGCAGGGCCCCGGTCCCAAACAAGACCGACAACGCCAGCATCAGACAGAGAAAACCCGTTCCGAGCGCGATGCGCCGCCCGACCGTCATCGTTGAAGTTGAAGCTCTCATGTTGACCTGGGGATCTGCTCCGTTACCCGGCCACCCGCTCTGCAGCCACGACTGTTTCTGGCGGGGTTCGGCCGACACGCGTGAACAAATCGTGCTGCAGCGGGAAAACAACCCCAGACGACGAGGCTTCCGCAAGTTACGAAGCTTCGGGCGAATACTATTGATTATTTCTGAATTTCGCAAAATAGAGAACCTTCGATGACCCTGAAAAAACGCACTGCGATATTCAAGGCGCTGGGCCATCCGGCGCGTCTCCGGATCACCGACAGTCTCTGCTCGGGCGAACGTTGCGTATGCGAGCTGGTCGAGGTCGCCGGTCTGGGCTGGTCGACCGTCTCAAGGCATCTGGCCGTGCTGAAACGAGCCGGCATCATCGATGCGGAACGCCGGGGGCAACAGGTGTTCTACCGTCTCCGCTTGGCATGCCTCTCCGAGGTCACCCGTTGTCTTGATCGGGCTATTTCCATCGAGGGAGAGGCCGAGGTCTGCAGTTGCCTGAGCCTCCCCGGAAGCTGAGCGCCTGCCGTCCCATGTCAGCCTCCGCGTTCGCCCCATTCGCTCCCCAGGAAGGCGAGGCGTCTGCGGCCGACGCCATTGACTCTGCAGCCGGGCGACGCGAACCCGACTGGCCAATGGTCGAGGCAAAGCAGAATGCCATGCTCGGAATCGTCTTCTGCCTGGCTGCGACCGTGCCTCCTGTCGCGCTGTTCTCCGTCTACCATACCCGCGAGCAAGGCCTGCATTACTGGATCCGCCTGGGCATGGCGGCCGTCCTGCTGCTCGGCCCGATGATCCATCTGCTCCTCATTCGCCGTTTCTCGGTGCGATTCCAGGCTTGGTGGTCGGTCATCTGGCTCACCCTCGCCTCCGCACTGGCGGGCGCCCACCTAGGTCCGACACTGGGGGGAGGCCTGTCGTGGGTCCTGGGCCTTCTCGTCGCGTCGTTCTTCCTCTCTCCCGGGGCCAGCATCGCGGTGCTCTGCGCCTATGCCCTGGCTTCGGCTGCATCCGTCGTGCTGGTTCGCTGCGGCTTCCTAGCCCGCCCCGAAGACTTCTCTTACGAGGGCGGGCTCGCCTCGATCGTACAAATTCATGCGGCCGGGTTCGTCGTGTTGGTCCTTTGCTCGCGGATCTTTCACCTCATGACCCAGGCGCTGCGGCACGCCATCCGCCTCACCCTGGAGGAACATGACCGCAGGTTGTCCTCCGAACGGGCCAGGACGGAAGTCGAGAAGAAGCTGCAGGCCAACCAACACTTCGAGGCCGTGGGCAGGCTCGCGGGTGGAGTCGCACACGATTTCAACAACGCCCTGACCGTCATCCAGTGCAACGCAGGCCTGCTCAAGAGCCAGACCGACGCCCCGGAAATCGCCAGTCTCGCCGACGATATCCTCGTCGCGGCCACTGACGCCGCCCAGACAAGCCGCCAACTCATCAGCCTGAACCGTCGAGCGGCGTGTTCGCCCGCATCGATCGACCCTAGCCGCGAATTGGAATCATTCTGCCGCATGATTCGAGGTGTGCTCCCGGAGACTCTCGCAGTCAGCGCCCATCTGGAGTCCAAGAAACGGATTCTGGTGGATCCCGCCGAGTTGCACCAGGCGGTCCTCAACCTGGTCCTTAATGCTCGGGATGCGATGCCGTCCGGCGGTTCGATCCGGATCCGCACGGAGGATCTTCCGTCCCCCGTCGGAGTTTCCGAGGTCGCGATCACGGTATCGGATACCGGGACGGGAATTCCTCCGGACCTTCAGGCGCGGATCTTCGATCCGTTCTTCAGCACCAAGGCCCCCGGAAAGGGCACCGGCCTCGGCCTGACCATGGTCAAATCGATGGTCGACCACGCCAGGGGTCGCATCGCACTCCGATCGGGACCCGACACCGGCACGTCGCTGTCGCTGATATTTCCAGAGAGCACCCTGACGGCCGGGGCGAGCAAAGCGCCACCCAACTTCCCGGCATTAGGCAGCCCCCGCACGATCCTCCTCGTCGAAGACGACCCCCGCGTGAGGGACGCCATGCAACGCATCCTCGAGGGGGCAGGCTACTCCGTCACGTCTTGCACCGATGCCAACGACGCGCTCGCCCAAATCGAGTCCGGTCGTGCCTTCGACCTGCTCTGCACGGATGGGCTGACCGGCGGACCAAGGCCGGTCGCCGAATTGATCGATCGATTTGCACGCACCCGCTCCCGCTCACGCGTCCTGCTGTGTTCGGGGCACCTTGACTCTGACGAACTGCCGGCCGAACTGGGCAAAGGCCTCGCCTTTTTGCGCAAGCCTTGCACGGGACCCGAGCTGCTCGCCCGCGTGCGTGAACTCGCGCGTTGATCGTGCCCCTCGCTCAGGCGCGGGTGCATCCCGCGCCGGAGCCAACTGAGAGCCTCCTCAGGCCTCGACCACCGCCAGCTCCGCATTTGCCTGGCCGTCCGCGGTGGCGATCAGCTTTTTCGGCACGAGCAGCAGCGCGGGCAGCATCAGCGCATAGACGAAGGTTGTCGCAATCACGCAGTAGAGAAATCCGTGGGTGGGACTGCTGGAGTAAATCTTCGAGCCGACGATGTCGCCGCCGCGATAGGAGAGCGCGTAAAACCCGTCGACCAGCATCATGAGCGTACCCTGCAATCCCGACGGGCACGAGCGCATCGAGAGGTCGAAGATCGCCGCCGTGACGATTCCACCCATCAGACCCATGGGCACCGCCAGCCACACCGCCGTGTGCGCCGAGTGGATGAACGCCAGCGGGATCATCTGCGGCACCGCGATGATGGCGCCCCACCACAGCAGCTTCTCGAGCGAATACCGCTTGCAGAGGTAGCCGTAGATGAAGAAGACCGGGACGAACGAGAACGCGAAGATCGCGTTGAAGTAGCCGTAGATCGCGTCCGATCCGTGCAGGTTGTTGGTGAGGTAAAACTGCAGCGGGGTGTTCGATCCCGGCGCGAAGCTCCACAGGAACATGATCAGCACCGCGGGATAGATGGCCTTGTGCTTGAGCAGCCGCCTGACGTTGCCCCAGAAACTCCCGTGCTGCGCAAGGGGCTGGTCGTAGGCGTGCGAGAACACCGAGCGGGGCTTCCAGAATCCGGTCGCAACGATTAGCAGGGACAGGCCCGCCATCAGCATGAACACGCGGGACGGGGTCATGTGATCCGCCAGATAACCCGAGGCAACCGCACCGAGGATCACGGGGATCGACGACACGATCTGCCACAGCGCACTCAACCGACCCGACATCAGATGCTCCTGGCCGATCAACGCGAGCAGCCCCTGATAGGCCGCCATGACCAGGCGAGAGGACATCATCACCAGCAGCATGCCGACGAACAAACCAGTGTAGGTGATCGGCGACGACGCCATCCACAGGTACACGCCCGCAGTGACCAACGAGAACAGGATGAAGTAGCCACGGTCCCGCATGCCGAAGGGATTCCACAGGTCGCGCGTCATGCCGAACACAAAGGCAAAATAGAGCGGGATCGCCGTGAGCAGCCGGAACGTCGCGATCTGCGTCGCCGACGCGTGCAGCTGGTTCTTCAGCATGTACGTCGTCGCGATATCCAGCATGTATCCGCTGGGCAGGCTCAGGTAGATCAGGAACGTCAGGGGTCCAAAATAGAGAAAGACCGAACCCGCGTTCGGTTTGCTCGACGAATCAGTGGTTGGGGTGTTCATGCATCAAGGAAAAGGGTGCCTCAGTCGCCACACGCGGGACTCCACGGTCGGGATGCGGCCGACGGGAAGCATCGACCATGCCCATCCCGCTCCACCCGCTCATTCGCGCCCATCGACGATCTGATGCCATCGATTTGCGGCTGCGAATTTGGGCGGAGCTCGGCATTCATGACGCGAGCCGCCCCCGATTGGGCCCGGCGGGATGCCGCGGGATCCCGCAGCGTGCGGGACTCCTTTCGCGACTGAAAAGTGACCGTGGCCGGATGACCATGGACCACTGACAGCAAGTTCACCGACCGCTGCAAACCGAAATTCAACGCACACTCATTTCAGTCTTCCGCGGGGCGCATTCCACTCGGGAAGCCAGGCACCGGTGGCGTCCCGCTGCGGCAATCCGATTGCAACTTCACGCACGGGATCCGTATCCGGATTGAAACCCGTCCCGCGCCGGGCCATAATCCGGACCATGTCCAAGCTTCCGCTGGCCCTCACCCTCGGGCTGTGCCTCGCCGCGCACGGAGTTTCAGCCCTCCCCGGTTGGTTTTCGACGATCGAACCCAGGGTCGAGCAGGCCCTGGTACAGAAATACGGCGAGGAGGAGCGTGCCCGCGCAGCACGAGGGCTCAGGCAGATGGCCAGCCTGTGGCAGCCGGACGACGGCGACGCGGCGACCTTCGAGGAATTTGCGCTCGAGAATTTCGCCGGTGACAAAGATTCGCGAGACGCGCTCTTCACCCGGTTTCAGGAACACCTCTCGACGATCGACGGGCATTGCGTCGAGATCGGCGCCGACTTCCGGCGGCAACTCGATCTCGACGGCGGGACGATCTATCCGTTCGACGGCCGCTTCGCCGCCTTCAATCCCTCGGCCCACATCGCGGATGACTTTTTCGCCAACAAGCTCGCGTTCGTCGCCCTCCTGAATTTCCCCCTCGCGACCCTGAAGGAGGAACTCGAGCAGGAGCCCGGCTGGACGCGCCGCGACTGGGCCGAGGCGCGGATCAACCGCCGATTTGAGAGCAGGGTTCCCGCCAAGGTCGTCCGCGGCATCGTCGAGGCCGAGCGCTCGGCCGAGTCCTATATCGATGGATACAAGATCCACGCCGACACCCTCGTCGATCCGGCGGGCCGGCGGCCCTTCGCGCCGGGCACGATCCTTGTCGCCCACTGGGGGCTGCGCGACGAGATCCGCGCGCGCTACTCCGATCCGGCGGGGCTCGATGCCCAGCGTCTCCTGGCCAAGGCGCTCGAACGCATCGTCGAGCAGAGCATCCCCCAGGTCGTGATCAACAATCCTGCCGTGCTCTGGTCGCCGTCGGCCAACACGGTCGTCGCGGCGCCCGACGCGGCCGTCCGCTCCTCCGGCCCCGGCCCCTCCAACTCGCCCGAGCCCGACACTCGGTATGCGTTCATGCTCGACCTCTTCCGGGCCCACCGCGCAGCCGACGCCTATCACGCGGCCGCACCCACGCTCATCGTCCGGAAATTCGACGTGGATCGGCAGCTCGACAGCGGGCGCGCGCAGGCGCTGCTCGAGTCGGTGCTGGGTTCGCCGCAGTTTGCCAAGGAGGCTCGCTATGTTGCCAAACGTCTCGGCCGGCCCCTCGAGGCGTTCGACATCTGGTACGCGGACTTCCCCGGCCGCGAACCGGCCGCCACCGAGGAACTCGATGCGGCGGCGAAGAAACGCTACCCCACGCTCGCCGCCTTCCGGGACGACCTCCCGCGCATTCTCGCCACACTGGGTTTTGCTCAGGAACCGGCGACGCGTCTGCTCGGCCTTCTCGTGGTCGAACCTTCGCGGGGACCGGGGCAGGTCGTTGCAGCGGGCATGGCCGGCGCAAAGACCCGCCTGCGCGTCCGGGTGGGTGCCGACGGAATGGATTTCGCCGCGTTCTCCGACACGCTGAACGATCTCGGCCGGGCCCTGGCCCAGACCATCGCCGTCAACGACGTCGACTATCCGATCCTTCACGGCCTGCCCTCGGCGTCGTTCGCCACCGCGCTTGGGACTGTCGCCCGCGATCGTGCGGCCGAACTGCTCGGGGTGACCGAGGCGAACACACGGAGCACCGACGCGCGTGCACTCGGCGACCTCTGGCAAACTGCCGAGGTGAGCGGGGCGGCGCTCGTCGAGCTCGAAACCTGGCGCTGGCTCTACGCACACCCCTATGCGCGGGCCGCGGACCTTCGCACCGCGGTCCTGAAAATTTCCCGCGATGTGTGGAACCGCTGGTTCGCGCCCGCCTTTGGCGTCCGCGACAGCCCGCTGCTGGCCGTCTATTCCCACCTGGTGTTTACCGAGCTATATCTCGCCGACTATGCCATCGGCCCCCTCGCCGTCTGGCAAATCGAGGGGCAGATGACCCGCGTGGGAAACTTCGGGGCCGAAT
>JAJXYI010000538.1 GCA_021780625.1 bacterium
GGCGCTGCGCGCCGGACTCGCCACTGAAAGGGAGGACCCGTCGTATCAGCGAAAGCTCGACGCCGGACGCCGTCGACGGGCGGTCGAGCAGGCTTCCTACGAGGTTGAGTTCAGGGAGGCCGTGCTTGCGTTTCTCGGTTTTCATCCCCGGCATCGCCCCCACGCGGAGGCACTCGCGACCCTGATCGCCGCGCACGCGGTTCCCGTCGGCAGCGGCACGGTGGCGCGCACTGAGCGCATCCCTGTGCAGGAACGCGCCGAGGCGGCCACGATCGCCTGGATGCGACACCAGACCACCGCCTACGACTCGATGAGCATCCCCCGCGTGCGCGGCAAGCGCCGGGAGGTGCGACGCATGCTCGCACAACGGTCCAGGGACCTGCTCCAGGCGTATCGATCCGATCGCGACGTGGACCTCATGCGGTGCCCGCTTCAGGCCGCGCTCCGGCGCGCCGAGGAGCGGGCCGACCCGCTCAACGGCGTTTGAGATGAAGCACAGCCACGCCCTCGGCCGGGAGGGCCAACGGAACCCGGATGCCGGCCCCCTCCGACCGGTCGGCTAACACGCGGCCCGTCAGCAGGTCCACCACCGCCACAGGCCCCTTGCCCGGAAGGTACGCGAGACGAAGGTCGCCGGACAAGGCCTCGCCGCCGGCATTGACCACATAGACGACGCGCTCATCGCCCCGGTCATGCACGCGGATCATCGGGAGCTGCGGCGAAGCGGAGACATAGTCCGCTGGGGGCGTCACGCCCGCGCTCCGGCACAACGTGACAATGAGGTCGGCTGCACTTCGCGCCCCTTTTTCGAACGCGCCCGCGCCGAGCGGGACGGCGGAGAGCCAGGCCGTCCCCCGCCCGAAGCGGTGGCGCACCAGCGCCGGCGACCGGTCGTCATCGAACACCCCCTCCACCGAGGCCTCCGGCCCGACTCGAAGGTTCTCGCGAAAATCGACACCGTCGAACCCACCCGCCCAGACGCCCGGGGCGTTTACGTGGACGCCGAACGTCTTCGGCAGCGCGATCCAATCGCTCCGCTCCGCAGCGAACAACCCGTCGAGCCCTCCACCGGGGTTCTTCGCATAGGCGAAATCGAGCTCGTCGAGGGTCGCCGTGCGCGCATCCGCGATCACGCAACCGCCCGCTCGCACGTAGTCCTCGAGTTCGCGGGCGGTTTCACGTCGCATGACCACCTGAAACGGAAGGATGAGCACCTTGTAGCGCCGCAGCTCCTCCGTCCGCAGCCCCAGGTCGGCGCGCAGGATGTCGACAGGGATGTTCGCCCCGTCCAGCGCCCGGAAAACGCCCGCGATGTCGCGATACATGAACGTTTGCGTACGCGGTTCGCCCTGCTGCTGGAGCACCTTCAGCAGTCCGGCCATGTCGACCACGATCGCGGCCTGCGGGCGCTCCAGGCGCGCCGCGCGCAACAGCCGCCCGTGCTGTTCAATGACTGACGCAAAGTCGCGCACGGCCTGCCCTCTCGGGGCCAGCGAGCCATCCAGGCGGGTCAGCCCCCGCCCCAGCGACTGGCGTCCCCGCATGAACGGCTGCCACTTCCACCAGAGGATTCCCTTGCAGTCATTGGCCAGTGCCGTCCACGCGATCTCGCGCGCGGTGTCCGCATCCAGATAGCCGCCCAGCGTCAGCCCCGACTTCGCGTTCGTGTAGAGTTCCGTCAGGATGTAGTCCTTCGGCTCCGACGCGCAGCGGAAGACGTCGAAACTCAGGTCGTGAAACCACTGCGGCGCCCGGTTCAGTCCGTGATCCCGCGCCCAGGCGTCGGGATAATAGGACGCCCCGTTGAAATCGTCGTAAGGCGTGAACTGCCAGTTGTCGGTGTTGTAGCCGCCGAAACCGCCAAAGGTGGCGAAGGGCGTGCCGACCGGATTCGCATTCACGGGGTGAACGGGATCAAGGCTGCGCACCAGTGCGGTCAGGCGGCCCAGCAGGTCCCCGTCGAGCTCGTTGCGAAACAGGGTCCAGTCGGTCTGCGGCATCGACGAGTCCCAGTCGTCATTGAGAAACGGTGACACATCGCGCCAGTCGTCGTAGTCGTCGCCCCAGGACCGATTCAGGGCGCCGAGCGACCCGTACTTCTTCAGGAGCCAGCCCCGGAAGCGCTCGACGACGTGAGGCGCCGTGGAGCTGTAGTGCGGCTCGTTCCAGACATTGTAAAAGTCCAGGGCCGGGCTGTGGCCGTAACGCCCCACCACCTGCCGGATGTAATCTTCGACGAGCGGATACACACGAGGGTCGGCGAAATCGACGTTTTCCCGGTTGTTTGGATTCCCGTTGTCGACATCGCTCGCAGACCAGAGCCCGAGTTCGCGAAACTTCCAAATCGGGAAGTACGACCCGCACTGCTCCTCCTTTAGGAGCAGGGGCACGAATTTCAAATGGTTCTCCTCGATCTTGCGGACCAGGTAGTCCGTCCTCGTCCAGCGCAGTTGCCGGGTGGCGGGATCCCACTGGCTCATGGGGAAGATCATGACGTCCTTCAGGTGCGCCGCCGCAATCGCGGGAATGTCCCGGTCGACCGCGTGAAAGAACTCCTGGTCCGTCGCGTATTCGGAGTGAAATACATTGTAGACGGTTCCCGTGAGAATCGAGTCTCCGGGCACGCCACGCGGTTCCTGCGCGTTGAGCGCTCCGGGGATTGCCAGGGTCGTCAGGACGATCGAGCTGATGGTTTTCATGGTGATACGGCTTCGTTCATTGGCGCACGGCGGGCCTGCAGACCAGCCACTCGCAGTCCGGCTCGCCGGGCGAGAATACCGTCGACGCGGCAGAAGCGGCGACAAAACACGCCTGCCCGCAGCACATCGCATGCGACTGGGAGCCCGAGGAAATGAGGCCCCTGCCGCGGGTCTGGATCACGACCGAAAAGCGCCCGTCTCCGATGAGGCCGCAGTGGCTGGATGCGGTGAGGCGTTCGATCTCGAAGCAGCTCGTGCGGTCGGCCCCGACCAGCCGCTCCAGCACCCAGCCGGGGCCCTCGGCGACGCGACCGGGGTTGAGCCGGCACAGTGCTGCGATCTCCCCGACGGTCCTGGAGGTGTAGTCGAACACATCCAGGCAAAAATCGAGGCCCCGCCCCATGAAGCGCGCCGCCTCCGGCACCACGACTCCCTCGCGCTCGAACTCGCACCGCACCACCAGGTCGCTGGGCTCCATCACCTCGACCATCAGGACGCCCTCCCCGATCGCGTGCGGCATCCCACCGGGCACGATCCACGCCTCGCCGGGACGCACCGGGATAGGATCAAAACAGGCGGCCATCGCCGCCAGGTCCTGCCCCGCCACGATGCGCCGCCACTCCTCGCGCCCCGGGGAGTGCTGAAAGCCCAGCCACAACCGGCCCTCCGTGCCCGGCCTGATCGCGAGCACGTAATAAACCTCGAGCTTGCCGTACGGCATGCCCAGACGCTCGCGCGCGAACAACGAGGTCGGATGCACCTGCACGTGCAGCCGCATCGCCGAATCCAGGAGCTTGGCCAGGAAGCCCAGTGCCGTCCCGAACCCACCGATATGTTCCTCGCCCAAGTGAAAGACGGGGTCCTCCTCGATGAGCGCTGCAAGCGTCGTGACGCCAACGCCGGGGCGCAGCACTCGGGTGCGACCTTCGCCCACCTCCAGAGGCAGGCCGGGATTCCGCGCCGCGGTTGTGGAGGCGATCCAATCCTCCGGACGGTTGGAATCGCCAGCCGGCAGGCGCCCCTCCAGCTCGTCCAGCAACCGTCCGCCGCGATACGCGCGACGCACTCGCGTCGGGAGGATCGGTGCAAGCACATGCCGCCCGGAATGCCCCCCGTCGCTCACGATCCGCCACCTTTCCCTGGTTCGAGGATGACAACCACGTCCGACCGGGCGGGGACGGACAGCGAAAGCGAGGCACCGGTGGACGCGAGATTGTCGAGGCCGCCTGTATCCGCATGATACACACGGAGGCTCCATCCCTCCGGCGGTGCGGGCGGCAGTCCGAGCCGGCCCGACCTGGCGGTCCCAGCACCGTTGTCCACGAGCAGGAATACCGTCCGGCCGCACCGCACGCCCAGCGCTTGGCAGTCGCTCCCCGTCCAGCGGGCCTGCTCCTCCTCGAAGTGCCCGCCGCCCGCCCTCAGCATCCAGTCGGAGATCCGCCGCACACGCCCGAAGACGGGCCATTGGTCGCGCGAGTCGAAATACTCCCACCACCAGCTCATCGGCAGGATCGGAGTCGGCGAGAACAGCCCCAGCCACAGCCCCCGTCGATAGTCGCCGTCCATGTCCGCCGCGAAGTCGTCGAAGTTCCGGCTCCAGTCCCATTCCCTCGAGAATTCGCCGATCACATAGGGCTTCCCTGTCGAGCGGACATACCGACGAAGCACCGAGGGAATGTCGTGCGTCGAGCGGTAGATGTGGCGCTGGTTGAAGTCGATGGTCGGGATCGCATCCAGTCCTGCCACATCGCGATGCGAGACGCTCGTGGTCACTGGCCGGTGCGCGGGATCGATGCGCTTGAGGTACGCGCTCATCTCCGCGTGCCATGCGGTCACGACCGAATCGGGAATTCGCTCCGGAGTCTGGCCGTACATGGCGTTGTCGACCTCGTTGAACAACTCCCACGCGGCGATGTGGGGGCTGTAACCCCAGCGGGCGACGATGTACCGCAGGCGGTCCTTGTAGCGGGCGCGGGCCGCCGGATTCGTGAAGAAGTCGACCGGCGTGGCGGCAGGGCCGCCGTTGCGCGCATTGTACGGATTGATCGCCCAGTCCCCGCCAAGCAGAGCGCCTCCCGTGTCCAGCGTGAGCATCAGATAGACTCCGCTCTCGCGCGCCAGCCGCACCACCTGATCCATCCGGTGGATCGCCGACCGGTTGAAGCGTCCGGTGTCGTCCGAGTACCGGTCGGTATCCACCACGTGGTTCCACTCGAGCGGCAGGTTCCACGGGCACATCCAGGCGCGCACAAAATTCCCGCCCGACGCGGCCAGCTTGCCGAACATCGTCCCGTAGTTGTAGCGCGGATTCTCGTTGAGCGCCCTGAAGTAGCGCGAATCGTCGTTCGAACGGGACTCCCACGCGATATTCTCTCCGATGCCCCGGAACGGCTCGCCGTTGTCGAACCTGAAGATCCACGGCCCGTCCGGATGCAGGAAGCCGCGTCGCCCGGACGGCGCGACTTCAAACCGGACCGGCGCAGTCGCCTCGTCGCGGCCGTCCTGCCGAATCACCAGGCTGCCCGAATACGCACCCGATTCCTCGGGCGAGAATCGCACGCGCCACTCCGAGGGACGCCCGGAGAGGCCGTGTTCAAGATAAGCCGGAACGTCCACCGGACTTCCCGATGGCGCCTGCAGTCGTAGATCGACGGCGACCTCGGACGAGCACGCCGGATCAGTCCAACGGGCGGTCAGCATGACGTCGAAATCGACGGGCGCACACTGTTCGGGTCTCACCGTGACGCGGGTTATGCCATCGATCGACGCGCGAAACGGCGCTGCGCCCTCCACCGCCGGGCAGGCCGCGAACAACATGAGAAGGGACCAAGTGAGGCGGGCGTTCATTGGGCTTCGGCCCTCTGGCTGACGACGTTCGAAAAACCGGTCGCTCCGGCGGGGTTGAAGCCACGGACACGATACCAGTAGGTCTTGCCGGGCTCGCGGGTCTCGTCGCTCCACAACACCAGGGGAGCCGAGGCGCCGCTTGCCTCGAAGCCCTTCACGTCGTCAACGACCGAATCCTCGACATTGTCGGCCATCACCGTCCAGGGACCCGCAGGGGACAGTGCGCGCTCGACCGCATAGCGGCCGGCTCCGGTCGAACCCCGCCAGGTGAATCCGCCGGCCAGCGCACGAAGCACGGGCGCGGGTGACGGAGCGGTGAGCGGAGGCACCGCCTCGCCCTGGATCCGATACGCTCCAGCCCGGACCAGGTCGAGGAGCTCCGTCTCGTCGTAGGACTGCCCGGTGGCGAATCCAGGGAAGTGATACGAGTTGATCGGCGTACCGCCCTCGTTGTGGTAATAGAATCCTCCGTCGCGGCGGTGTGAGCGCAGGCTCCAGAGCAGTCCGCCCGAAATGCCCGTCTCGCGGATGGTCGTCATGAGTGACCGGACATTCGCCACCGTCGCCAGGCCGAATTCATCGACGATCAGCGGCTTTTTTCCGCGGCAGGCGGCCCAGTCCGCGCGCGCCGCCTGCGAGAGGTCGGTGGGCCCGCCGAAGAGGCGGTTCCAGTACTCGTAGAGGTGGGTGCTCATGATGTCGATGTCCGGACTTGCCAGCAGGGCCTTGCGATCGCCGCCCGCCTCCATGACCAGGTGGTTCGGATCGATCCGTTTCAGGTAGGCGGCCATTTCGAGCGACCAGGCCGTGATGCGCGGAGTCCAGGTGCCCGGGTCGAGCTTCCGGTCCGGCGCGTAGCTCAAAAATTCGTTCCCCAGCTGCCAGGCGAGGATGGCCGGATCGTCTTTGTACCGCAGCCCGTCCACCGTGTTTCGGCGGTTGACCAGATACTCGAGCAGCGCGCGAAAATCGGACTTCACCGTCTCGTCAGTCCAGAACGCACCCGGTTCGGTCTTCCCGGACAACGCGGCAAACTCGTCCACTCCCCGGATGCCGCCGAAGGATTGGGAGGCGATCACGGGGATGATGAGACGGACGTCGTACTCGTGGCACAGGGCGATGACCCGGTCGAGCTCGCGGAACGCCTCCTCGTTGTATCTGCGGCGACCCTCGATATAAACCGGCATTCCCTTGTCGGCCGGCGATGCAACAGACAGGGCAAACGTGCGCGTCGCGCGGGCTCCCAAGCGGTGCAGCGTATCAAGCGTGTCGCGGATTTCGTAGTCGTCGGGGAAACGATTCGAGTGGTCCGGCAGGATCTGGGATTCGTTCTGCTGGAGGTTGGGTGCGGTGAGGCCGAAGAAACGAAACGTCCTTGCTCCTTCCATCAACCGATCCCCTTTCACCGTAATGAACGGCCAGGACCTTTCGGCCGCGCGGGCGGAAAGGCAGAGTCCTGCAAGCAGGACGCCGGAGAGGAGTCGAAGCGGAGTATCGCGAAGAGGCCATTTCATGGGGAAAGCGGGATATTGAGTCGTCAGAACCTGAGCTTGCGCCGGTAACGTCCGGGCGATTCGCCCGTGGCTCGCTTGAAGAAGACGATCATGTACTCCGGATGCGCGAAGCCGGTAAGGTCCGCGATCGCGTTCAGCGTGAGGTCGGTATCCTGCAGCAGCTGTTTGATCTTTCCCAGCTGGACACGGCGGATCTCGGCCTGGGGCGAGCGCGCAAAATGCCTCCGGAATTTCTCCTCGAGCTGGGTGCGGGCGATCCCCGCGTGGCGACAGACCTCGTCGACCGTCACTCCACGGCAGGCGTTCTGCTGGATGAACCGCGCCGCCGCCGAGACCCTGCGGTCGTCGACGGCCAACACGTCCGTCGAATGCCGGGTGATGACCTCGACCGGATCAACGCACAGGTCGAGCCCTTCGAGCGGGCGGCCGTGCATGAGGCGGTCGAGCGCCTCGGCGGCGAGGTAGCCCGATCGGAGGTGGTTGGTCACGACGCTCGACAGGGGCGGGATGGCGAGTTCGCAGCGCGCCTCGTCGTTGTTGGCCCCGAGAACCGCCACCTCCTCCGGCACCCGCAGGCCGGCGTCGCGCGCCGCGCGCAACACGTCCAGCGCGCGGAAATCGTTGCACGCCATCACGCCCACCGGCTTCGGCAGCGACACAAGCCACGCAGCGATCGCCGCGATCTCCGCCGAGTGCCAGCCCGGGGTCACCTCCTGTGTGTAGTAGTTTGGATACACCGTCTCGAAGATCGCGCTGCTCAGGCCAATGGTCACGAGCGCGTCGCGGAAGCCCGCGCAACGCTCGCAGGACCAGGGGAGGTTCGCGAATCCGCAAAACGCAAAGTGGCGGAGTCCGCGATCGATGAAATGCTCGCCGCCCAGGCGACCCACCGCCGTGTTGTCGAGCGCCACGTTCGGGACGTCGGCAAACGGCTGGGCGTTGTTCACGTCGACCAGCGGGATTCCCGCGTTTGCGCAGCTCCGGACCTGGAGCTCGTTCGTGTGTCGGCTGATCACGCCGTCCCAGCGCCCACTCTCGAACCACGAGGGATCCTCGAGCGAAAGGCCTTCGTTGTCCCAGTAGGTGTCCCAGGGATTCTCGCCACGCTGATACTGGGCCACGCCCTTCAGGATCTTGGCCGCGGATTCCTCCCAGATCGGCGAGGCAACGATCAGGACGCGCTTGCGAGCAGGCGACACGGCTTCGGCGATCGACTGGATCATCGGGAAATTGGTGGGGTAATACGGTCTTCCCTCCTGCATAGAATCCTTGCCGACTGCCTGGAGGGATCGGGCTCGTTGGAGACGGGTATTCTACCCGAAGGCGGGTCGAAACGAAATGAGATCCCTTGCTTCACTTCTGAGGGCCCGAGTTGGCGAAGTGGGAACCGCTCGCAGTTCTTCGGAGCCCGATCTCATAGGCCGGCCCGAAGGCCGCCGATATGATGCCGCACGTCAATCGCGTCCTGGCGCAGCCCCCAACGCCGGATCCCACATGCCAAACCGGCGCCCACTGCGTCCGTCCGCGAACGGTTGATACACAAAACCTAACCATACATGCGACACAACAACCCTATGAGACCCCAGCGTCTGGCCGCGGCAGCTGCCGCCAGTGCGCTTTTCCTCCTCGCCTCGACGCTCGCGCGCGCCCAGTCCAAGACGGACCAGGCATCCGCAAGCAACAGCGGCCAAGGCAGCGATGACACGATCGTGCTCTCCCCCTTCGAGGTGAGCTCGAGCAGTGACACCGGCTACACCGCCTCGGACACACTGGCGGGCACCAACCTGCGCACGAAACTGCGCGACATCGGCACCTCGCTGTCCGTCTATACCTCGAAATTCATGCAGGACATCGGCGCGACCGACGCGCAGGACCTGCTGGTGTACACCACCGATTCGGAGGTCGGCGGCATCCGCGGAAACTACTCGGCCACCCTGAACAAGGGCTCGTTCTTCGACGACACGGGCTCGGGCTCCTACGTGAGCCTCGTGGGGAACACCCGCCTCCGCGGTCTCGCGCAGGCGGATACGACGCGCGGATTCTTCCTGACGGACATTCCCTTCGACAACTACAACACCGATCGCGTCGACATCCAGCGCGGCGCGAATTCGATCCTGTTCGGCCTCGCCTCCCCCGGCGGCGTGATCAACGCCGGCCTCAATGAGGCCCGCCTGTTCAAAAATTCCGGCTCCTACTCGGTACGCACGGACCAATACGGCTCCTTCCGCCAGTCGCTCGATGCAAACGTTGTCGTGATTCCCAAGCAGCTCGCAGTCCGTGTCGACCTGCTCGACGACCAGAGCAAGTTCGAGCAGAAGGAGGCCTGGAACCGGGACCGGCGTCTGTATGCGGCTCTTCGCTACGACCCGGCCATGCTGAACAACGAGTCCGTCTCGACCATCATC
>JAJXYI010000407.1 GCA_021780625.1 bacterium
CGGAAAGGCCAGGAACAACGAGGCCCTGGCCCTGCTCCTTGCGGGGCGCTGGCGCGAGGGATGGCGGCATTATGAGGCGCGTTGGCGGGTTCAGGCCCGCCCTCCTGACGCGGTCGGACGGATACCGCTTTGGACCGGTGCGCAGAACCTGGAAGGGGCGACGATCCTGCTGCATGCCGAACAGGGGCTGGGTGACAGCATCCAGTTTGCACGCTATGTTCCCCTCGTCGCCCGCAGGGCAAGGGCGGTGCACCTCTGCGTCCAGGCACCGCTGAAGGACCTGTTTGCAGGATCATTTCCGGACGTGGACGGTATCCATGGACTGGATGAGCCCCCGTCCGGGTGCGACCTGCGCTGCCCCCTGCTGGATTTGCCCGGCATCTTCGGGACCGAACCACATACGGTGCCCAGTCGCGGCGCGTACCTGTCGGTGGATGAACACCGGGTGGCGCGTTGGCGAGATCGGCTTGGTCCACGGGTGGGATTGCGCGTCGGCGTGGTTTGGTCCGGCAATCCGAATAATCCGAACGACCGGGAGCGGTCGATCCCACTCGAGCAGTTTGCGGCGCTGTTTCGTGTTCCCGGCTGCCGCTTTTTCGCCCTCCAGAAGGAGCGGACGGAGAGGGACGCGGCGACTTTGGCCGTGGCGGAGCAGGTGACCGACCTGTCCGGCGCGATCGACGACTTCGTGGATACGGCGGCGATCATCCTGAATCTCGACCTGGTGGTGACCGTCGACACCTCGGTGGCCCACCTGGCGGCGGCGCTGGGTCGGCGGACGTGGATCCTGATCGCGCACGCGCCGGATTGGCGTTGGCTATTGGGCAGGGAAGACAGCCCTTGGTACGAAAGTGTGCGGCTGCTCAGGCAGGGGGCAGATTGGGAGTGGAGCCCGGTGCTTGATGCCCTGGCGAAAGAGCTTCAGGGTCTTGCCGCACGACCATGTTGAAGTACCCCCTCTTTTATGCGGGCCAAGTTGGAAGCACCTTTGGCTGGGGAGTCTGCAATGCCTACCTGATCCGCGAGCTCTCCAAGCTTACGCGGGTGATTCACATCGAGCAAAAGGGGCCGGAGCGGACACCGCGGCAGCTGCCTGGGCACGTCTTCGCTCCGCTGGCGGACCATCGCCTGGGATTGCTGACGCTGGCGAGGGGGCGGTTCAATCATGGCTACACGTTCTTTGAGCGCAACCTGACCGAGGAGTCGGGTGTTAATGCTGCGAAACTCGACACGATCTTTGCGGGCTGCAGCTGGTGTGGGGAGAAACTCGCGGAGAAGGGGATTCCCAGCGTCGTCCTGATCCAGGGGGTCGACGGAACGGTCTTCCGGCCGCAGGCCCTGTCGCCTGATCCGAGGCGATTCACGCTCTTTTCCGGAGGGAAATTTGAGTATCGAAAGGGACAGGACCTGGTCCTCGTGGCCTATCGGGAGCTTTCGCGCAAACATCCGGACCTGCATCTGGTATGCGCCTGGTACAACCAGTGGGGGTTCTCGATCGAGACGATGAGACAGTCGCCCCATATCCGCTTCGAACGCGTGGATGGCCAGGCTTGGGAGCCGTTCATGCGGCGCATATTCGACCTCAACGGAATCGAAGTGGGCCGCGTCGAGATGCTGCCGTTGCTCAAGCAGGGCGACATGGCCCGCATCTACCCTCAGACGGACCTCGGTGTCTTTCCCAACCGGTGCGAGGGCGGCACCAATCTCGTCATGATGGAGTACATGGCCTGCGGAAAAACCGTGGTCGCCACCAACGCGACGGGCCACTGCGACATTCTCACGCAGGACAACGCGTATCCGCTGGACGACCTCGCCGAGGTTCAATTCAGAGATCGCGAGGGGAATGTGGCGGCCCACTGGGTCGAACCGCGGGTCGAGGACATCGTTTCGAAGGTTGAGGCGGCGATGCGGTCGCGTGAGGAGCTGGCGATGAAGGGGCGGAAGGCGGCGGAAGACCTGCGGGCCTTCACCTGGGAGCGCGCCGCGCGGGTCGTGCACGACGCACTTCAGAGAGCCGAGGAGCGCGCCGGCTAGGCGCCCCGACCGCCGGAGGCGGTTCAGGCGAAGGCCTGGCGGCTGTTGGATTGGAGGTACGAACGGATTGCGTCGGCAAAGGCGGGGCCGAATTCGGCCTTCTTCTTCTCTCCCATCCCGAAGACACCGTCCATTTCGTCGACGGAGACCGGATATTGACGTGCAAGCTGGCGAAGGGTGGCGTCGCCAAAAACGACATACGCAGGCACGCCGCGTTCGTCGGCGATGCGTTTCCGAAGCGATTTGAGCCGGGCGAGCAGGATTTCGTCGCACTCGATCGCGCCCGCACGCGGCACGGTCTTGCGGGCCTTGGGCGTCTCGATCGGCTTGGTCAGGCGGAGCGTGCGCCGCTCCCGCAGGAACTCCATGCCTGCGGAGGAAAGTTCGAGGACCGGAAATTCCCCCTCGGACTGCGCGACCAGGCCCAGCCTGAGCAGTTCGCGCCCGACCGCGACCCATTGGGCGCGCGAGAATTCGCGACCAACTCCGTAGGTGCTGAGCTTGTCGTGGCCGAAGCGCTCGATGCGCTCGGTCTCGGCGCCGGTGAGGACCTCGATGATGTGCATCATGCCGGTGCCGAAGCGCGAGGCCTGCCGGACCCGGTAAACGCAGGAGAGGAATTTTTGCGCCTGGACCGTGCCGTCGTAGGTATCCCGCGGTTCGATGCAGTTGTCGCAGGCCCCGCAGTTGTCGAGAGGGAAGACCTCGTTGAAATAACGCAGGAGCTCGGACCGGCGACAGGAGGCGCCTTCGGCGTAGTGGGCCATCTCGCTGAGCTGGGTGCGGGCGATCTGGCGCTCGTGGTCGTTGGTGATCTGGTCGATGAAATGGACCTGTTTCGCGATGTCGCCGCCGCTGAACAGAAGGAGACAGTCGGCTGGAAGGCCGTCGCGCCCCGCGCGTCCGGTTTCCTGGTAATAGCCGGCGAGATTCTTGGGCAGGTCGTAGTGCACGACCCACCGGACGTTGGGCTTGTTGATGCCCATGCCAAAGGCGATCGTGGCGCAGATGATGCGCACTTCGTCACGGAGGAAAAGCTCCTGATTGCGGGCCCGTTCCTCGGGTTCGAGACCGGCGTGGTAGGGACGTGCGGAAAAACCGCGACCGGAAAGCGACTCGGCGAGGCGCTCGGTAGCCGCTCGGGTTGCGCAGTAGACAATGCCGCTCTCGTCTTCGCGATTCTTCAGGAATGCCAGGAGCTGCTTGAGCGGCTCGTCCTTCGGCTGAACCCGGTAGCTCAGATTGGGCCGGTTGAAGCTCGCGACGAAGAGGGCGGGGTCTCGGAGTCGGAGGTGGGCAGTGATATCCTGGCGCACGCGCTCCGTGGCGGTCGCGGTGAACGCCGACACGGGTACGTCCGGGAGGAGTTCCCTCAGTTTGGCCAGCTGTCGGTATTCGGGCCGGAAATCGTGACCCCATTCGGAAATGCAGTGGGCCTCGTCGATCGCGATCGCGGCGACGTTCCACGAGCGAAGATTCTCCTGCCAGTCGTCGAGCAGTACCCGTTCAGGGGATACGTAGAGAAGGCGCCACTCGTTGCGATGAAGCCCGGCAAGCCTCGATCGCGCCTCGGCTGCCGTCAGGGAGGAGTTGAGATAGGTGGCGGACACGCCGGCCGCCTGGAGCTGGTCGACCTGGTCCTTCATGAGGGCGATCAGGGGGGAGACGACGATCGTAAGTCCGGTGCGATGCAGGGCCGGGAGTTGGAAGCAGAGCGATTTGCCGCCGCCCGTGGGCAGGAGCGCGAACACATCACGACCGCCGAGGGACGCTTCGATGATGTCCCGCTGGAGAGGGCGAAAGGAACCGTAGCCGAACACGGTCTTGAGCGTGAGAAGCAGGTCGTCGGGCACGGAGGTACGGGAAAAGGAGGACGCGGCGGACACAAACTAAAAGGTAAAAAAATTAGACGACAATTGGGCATCTGCACCCGATGTCGAGCAGGCCGTGCCTAGATACGTCGGCCGACGATGATGAGGTCTCGTTCGACGCCGTCGAGGATCGCGACCCTGGGCAGGTGGGCCCAGCGGGCGAATTCCTCGCCCTCGAAGAGGCGGAGGCTGGGAAGATTGTGGCCGAAAATGTACCCGAGGATCGTGTGCACGCCGTGAGCCGGGGCGATCTGCACCGCATGACGGAGCAGCGCGCGCCCGAGACCCTGGCGGCGGAATGGCTCGGCGAGGTAGATCGCGATCATGACCGTACCGTCATAGGCGGCACGGGCGTAGAATGTGTCGAAGCTCATCCAACCCGCGGTGGCGCCGCTCCTGTCGTCGACCAGGACCCACACCGGACGTGTGGCTGGATTATGGGCGGCCAGCCAGGGCCGCCTTGCTTCCACCGTCACGGGCTCGAGGTCTGCAGTGACCTGCCGCCCAGGGATGATGCTGTTGTAGATCTCGACGATAGCCGGCAGGTCGTCGCCCGTTGCGGGGCGCAGGCTGTATCCTGCCGGTATCATTGCTGGCGGCGTGGGGCTTACTTCGCCGGAGCGGCGGTGTTCGCGGCGGCCGGGGCGGTCGCCGGGGACTTGAGGATCATGCTGTCGGCCAAAGCCACCAGCCGCGACCGCAGGACCAGGTCCTGTTCGGCGGGGGTCAGCTTGTAGAGGGAACGCTCGGTGGAGCGCTCGCCGAGTTCCGAGCTGATCAGGATCACGTTCTTGTCGTGCACGAATGCCAGATTACCGCGCTTGGCGACCGGGATGGCGTCTTGGCCGGGGAAGAGCTCGATGCGGCTGTTGAAGGCCGAGCCGCCGGGGAGAAGCGTGTACACGAGCACAGCCCCGCCATCCAGCTTCGAGATGAACCGTGCATTGGACTCGGCTGCGGCGCCGGGATACGTCGAGAGCAGGTCCTTCAACACGATATTCGTGAAGAATTGGACCAGAAAATCCTTCGAGCCGATCGTGTGGTATTCGTCGACCTGAGCCTGGGAAAGTGGGAAGACCGCAACCGTGATGCTCGTCGTGAAGGCGTCGCGGAAAGTCACGACATTGGCGGAGTCGGACACCGTGCCGCCGAGCGGCGCGAGCACGGGGATGGGCATTTGGAACAACCCTGTGGGCGAGATATATTGGCCGTCCTGAATTTCCCCGTGGAGAGGGACGGGTGCCGAATCTTGGGCCTGGGCAAGAGCCAGGAGCGGGAACATCAGGCAGCAAACGGAAGCGAGCAGGGTACGAGGAGACATGAGTGGTACGAGTTAATGGAGATTGGAAGACAGGCAAGCTGGGACCGGACTGGCTAGACCCGAAGGCGGGTCCAAAGCTCCCATGGAATTTGCTCGGGACGGGCCTGTGCGCCGAGTCCCTGGGCTGTGAGTTCACCGATCCAGGCTGCGCCGTGGTCCGGTAGCCGGCCGCGCAGCAGGGCGCCGATCTGTTTTCGGCGTTGTTGGAAGCAGGCCCGCACAACCGCCTTCACTTCTGGGGCGAAGACGAAAGGCTGCTGTTTGCGCACGAGGTGGAGCAGGAAGGAATCGATGTCGGGCCGGGGATGAAAACATGCGGCCGACACCTTGTGCCCCGGGGCGACTTCGAAGGCGGCGCGGAGAAAGATGGAGATGGCGCCGTAGGTCTTCACGCCGTGTTGGGCGACGTAGCGGTCGGCGGCCTCCTTCTGGAGCATGAGCACGAGCCGATCGGGCAGGGGCCCTTCGAGGATGGAGTCCATCCACGGCGTTGAAATCGCGTAGGGCAGATTTGCGACGACCTTGAAGCCTCGGCGCGCGTCGTCGTCGGGCAAGCCGGCGCGGGGCAGGTCCATGGCGTCGCCCTCGACGAGGTGAAGCCGAGCGGGATGTGCGGCCACGAGGGTGGCGACGAGGTGCTGGTACAAAGCCCGGTCCTTTTCCACGGCCCATACCTCGGCGCCGGCCTCGAGCAACGCGGAGGTGAGCGTGCCGAGACCAGGTCCGATTTCGACCACTCGATCACCTGCCCGGACTTCCGCCAGTTCAAGCGATTTTCGGACGATGTTTCCGTCGACGAGGAAATTCTGGCCCAGGAACCGCTTGGGCTGATGCCCAAGCGACGTGAGCAGGGCGCGAGTCTCGGTCGGGGAGAGAGGCACGGAGTCGAGGGATGCGTTCAGGCTCCGGCGTCGTGGAAATCCCGGACCAGGGTCGCCGGATCTTCAGCCTTCATCAGCGCCTCGCCCACAAGGATGGCATGGGCTCCGGCCCGGTGGACGCGCGCGGCGTCGGCGGCGTTGAAGATTCCGCTTTCACTCACGGCGATCACGTCGCGTGGAAACTGCGGGATCAGCCGCTCGCTCAGGCCGAGGTCGGTCTTGAAAATCGAAAGGTCGCGGTTGTTGACGCCCACGATGCGGGCGCCAAGGGAGAGCGCCCGTGCGAGTTCGGGTTCGCTGTGGATTTCGAACAGGCTGTCGAGGCCCGCCGCGTCCGCCGCCGATTTCAGGTCGCCGATCTCGTCGTCCGAGAGCGCGCGGACTATAATCAGGATTGCGCTCGCCCCGGCCTCGCGGGCCTGGAGGACCTGGATGCGATGGACCATGAAATCCTTCCTGATGCAGGGGCGTGCAGGGGGAGTACTTCGAAAGTGTGCGGTGACGCCACGAAGGTCGTCGAGGGAGCCGCCAAAATAATGCTCGTCGGTGAGCACGGACAGGGCATCGGCTCCCGCCGCCTGGTAGCGTCTGGCCTGGTCGAGCGAGGAGACGCCGGCCTTGATGTCGCCGGCGGAGGGCGAGCGGCGTTTGATCTCCGAGATCACCGCCAATTTCCCATCGACGCGCCTCAGGGCCCGGGAAAAGGACGGCGGCGTGGGGAGGGAGGCGTGGGCCTGGCGGAGCTCCGAATCGGTGACCTCGCGGACCAGGGGCGCGATCTCGCGGCGCTTCCACGCCATGATCTCGGTGAGTTTGTCGGACATACGAAGACGGAAAATCGAGGGGTGCCGGGAGGGAAAGTCGACGATAATTGTGACGGAGTAACAACGAGTGTTGCGCGGAGGTGCACGGGCGTATTCCGTGCAGGAGCATGAGCTCGATTCACGACCTCCGGAAGACGATCGCACGCCTGCGTGCCCCGGGCGGGTGCCCCTGGGACCAGGAGCAGACACACCAGACCCTCACGCGCTGCCTGATCGACGAATGCAGCGAATTGCTGGACACAATCGACCGGATGGACATGCCGCACATGCGCGAGGAGCTGGGAGATGTGCTGATCCAGGTGATTTTCCACGCGCAATTGGCCGAGGAGGCGGGCCATTTCGATCTCGAGGACGTGGCGAAGGAGGTGAACGAGAAGCTGATTCGGCGTCACCCGCACGTGTTTGGGGAGGGCCGGCTGAACACCTCCGAGCAGGTGTTGACCCAATGGGAGCTGATCAAGGCGCAGGAGAAGAAGGCGGCCGGAAAGACCGAGTCGGGGGTGTTCAAGGAATTGCCTCCGCGGCTGCCCGCACTGATGTACGCCGAGGCGGTCTGGAAGCAGATTGAGAAGAAGAAGCTTCCTGCCGACGGACTGGTGGACCGCGCGGCCGTGGCGCGCCGAGCCGCTGAACTGGACGACGACAAGCTCGGCCGGATGCTGTTCGAGATTGCGGCCGCGTGCCGGGAGCGCGGGCTCGACCCGGAAGGCGCGCTGCGGCGCGAGACGCTGAGGATCCAGGCGGAAGTCGAGCGCAAGGTGCTCCATGGAGACAAGGCCGGCTGATCCGTTGGAGGCGTTGAAGACCTCCTGGTGGCTGCCGTTCGAGGCCCACCTCGTGGGCGAGCGCCGCACCTCGCGGTATACGGTTCGCAACTACCGACAGGCGTTCGAGGACTTTTGCCGCTGGCTCGCGAACGCAGGGCTGGCGGATCGGGGTTTTGACGACCTGGACCGGAGAACGATTCGCGACTTCGTGATTGAGGCGCAACGGCGGTTTGACCGGCCGACCCTCCATAATCACGCCTCGGGCCTTCGCGCCTTCACGAAGTACTGGATGAAGCAGGGACGCCTGCGGCGGAATCCCTGGGTGGGAGTCCCGTTGCCGAAGCTCGAAAAGCGGCTGCCCAAATTTCTTACCGAGGAGCAGGTCAAGCGGCTGCTCGAGGCGCCGCAGAGGCTGCTCGCGCGCGGTGAGATCGACGAACGGACCGCCTGGCGCGACCGGCTCGTCATGGAGCTGTTGTACGGCGGAGGCCTGCGTGTCAGCGAGGCATCGTCGCTCAACCTTGGGGATATCGATCCCGACACGGGCGTGGCGCGCGTGGTCGGAAAGGGCCGCAAGGAGCGGCTTTGTCCGCTTGGCGAAGTGGCCACGGCCGTGCTCAGGCGCTGGACGAGCACCTATTCAATTGGGGATGATCCTGTGTCCCCGGTGCTGGTGGATGGTGCCGGCCGGAGGCTGTCCGTGCGTGAGATCCAGCGCCTCATGAAACGGCACCTGGCGGAGGCCGGGCTGCCCACGGACCTGACTCCCCACAAACTTCGGCACAGCTATGCGACCCACCTGCTCAATGCGGGTGCGGATCTGCGCCTCGTCCAGGAACTCCTCGGTCACGCCAGTCTGAATACGACTCAGGTTTACACCCATGTCAGCATTGCCCGCCTGCGGGAGGTTTACGACAAGGCGCATCCGAGGGCGTGAGGCGACGGGACATCGGGAGTCCGAAATTTGGCACTGCGCTCCAGCCTTCAGCCTTTCAGTCCTTCAGTCTTCAGCCATTAATTTCAGCATGGATTGCCGACCGCACTGCGGCGCGTGCTGCATCGCGCCGAGCATCTCCTCGCTTGGAAAACCCGCCGGCGTTCCGTGTCCGCACCTGCTTGCCGACTACCGCTGTGCGTTGTTCGGCAAGCCGGAGCGCCCGGCTGTGTGCGTCAGCCTGAGGCCGACGGAGGAGATGTGCGGTGGGTGCAGGGCAGAGGCGATGGCGCACCTGACACGGCTCGAGCGCCTTACCCGCCCGGGTTCGTGATCCCCGGGCGGTCCCAAGGGCTCACTTGTGGTCCCAGGGCAGCTTCACGTCCAGCCGCGGGTGCCGCCAGACCTCGAAGCGCTCGAACATCTTGCCGGGATTGAGGATGCCGTTCGGATCCAGTGCGTCCTTGACGGCCCGCATGGCGCGAACCTGGGCTTCGTTGTGTTGCAGCCTGAGGAAGGGCGTCTTTGCCAGGCCGATGCCGTGCTCGCCTGAGATTGCCCCGCCCAATTCCACCACGGTCTCCATCAGTCTCCGCACCGCCTTCTCTGCGGCGCGACGTTCGACGCTGATCGCGCGGTGGTACATGATGTTCACGTGCAGGTTGCCGTCGGCGAGATGTCCGAAGGTCGGTATTGAGAGTTTGGATTCGCGGCGCAGGCGGTCCAGGAACCGTGCGAAGCGCACATAGTTTTGTGCGGGTACCACGACGTCCTCGTTCAGCTTGGAATCGCCGAGTTCGAACATCGCTCCGCT
>JAJXYI010000666.1 GCA_021780625.1 bacterium
CGATCTCTCGCCGATCTCGAGGAGGCCGGCTCCAAGAACATCATCCGCGAAAAGCTCGTCCAGTCCTACAACCAGGCCCTCGGACGTCCGATCGCCGACCAGATCTATTTCTCGGACTTCGTCGTTCAATAAGCCGTGTCGGACGATCCCCTCAAGCACAGTTCGGACATCCTCGATCAATCCGAGATCGACAAGCTCCTCGCGTCGGCGGACGTCCAACAGAAGCAGCTCATCTTCGCTGCGGACGGTTCGCGGATCGACCCGCTCACGTCGCCCAAGATCGAGACCTACGACTTTCGAAACCCGGTCTTTCTGACCGAGGTCGAGCTTCGCCGACTGCGGCTGCTCCACGAGGATTTCATCCGCTACTTGTCCGCCCGTCTCTCGCTGTTCCTGCGCATGGAATTCGCGCTGAAGATGGCCAAGCTGACGACCCTCAGCTACCAGAAGTTCACCGAGGCGCTCCCGAGCCCGACCCATCTTTGCCTGTTTAAGGCGGAGCCCCTGTTCGGCGTGGGCATCCTCGACATGAACCCGCGCCTGGCGCTCACCATCGCCGACCGCATGCTCGGCGGACGTGGGCACTCGGTGAAGGCCGAGCGTTTTCTGACGGAGATCGAGGTCGGCCTCATCGAGGACATCGTGATGATCATCCTCGAAGAGTGGTGCGTGCAGTGGAAACTGGAGAAAGAGCTCCACCCCGCAATCATCGGGCACGAGAGCAACGGCCGGTTCCTGCAGACTTCACCCAAGGATGCCGTCGTGCTCGCCCTCACGCTGGAGGCCGACTTCGGCGATTGTGCCGAGCAGATCCAGATCGGCATGCCCTACTACACGATCGAGCCGCTCGTGAAGTCCATGCAGGCCCGCCGCCAGAAGGACAGCAATCTCGACTCGGAAGTCATCAAGAAGAAGGCCGAATGGCTGCCCGTCTATGAGAAGGTGACCATTCCCGCGAAGGCCGAGTGGGATGCGTTCGAGCTTTCGCTTCGTGAAGTCGTTTCCCTGCGTGTCGGCGACGTGATCGAGATGCCCGCCGGCATTCTGGATCAGACGCGCGTCAAGCTCAACGGCTGCCCAAAATTTGTCGGATCCGTGGGACTCGATGGCGACCGGGTCGCCGTGAAGCTCACGAACAAAATTATCGAGGAGAACCCACCCAATGCCAAACCCCTCTGAAGAAAAGACCCTCGACATCGTTCTCGACGTCAAGGTCAAGGTCACCGTCCAGCTCGGCAGCTGCAACCTGCCGATGCGCGAGGTGCTCGAACTCGCGCCCGGAACCGTCATTCAGCTCAGCCAGCAGGCGAGCGACCCGGTGGGCCTCTACGTGAACGACAAGCTGATCGCCTACGGCGAGGTGGTCGTGGTCGAAGACAGCTTCGGCATCAAGATCACGGAGCTCGTCGGTTCGAAGGCATAGGCCCGACATGATTTTTCCCCGTTCCCTTTCCGACGTCCTGCGTCGGCTGTTAGTGGTAATCGGCTGCGTCGTTTTAGCCACGGCGCAGCCGATGAGCGCTTTTGGGGCGAGTGCGCCGGCTGCGAAGCACTCGTCCGACCTGGTCATCGATCCCAATGGCGGCACCGACCGGACGCTGTCCGGAGGCACCACCACCGGCTCCGGCTCGGGATTTGGCAGCTCGTTGACGATGATGGCCGCCGTTGTGCTGGCTGGCATCGGTGGCTGGCTGGTGTGGAAAAAGAAAATCGGCATCGGCGGCGTCGCCGCGGGCGGCACCAGGAAGCTGCTCATCGAGGAGACCCGCTCGCTGGGAAACCGCCAGCACCTGGTCGTCGCCTCGTACGAGGGACGGCGTTTCCTGCTCGGGGTCACGACCGGGCGCATCGACCTGCTCACGCATCTTTCCGACGACGACCTCGATCTCGGTCCGCCGGAGCCGCACGCATGATCACCTTCGTCCAGTCCCGCACGCTGGGCATGGTTGCCGGACGCGTATTGCGGCTCATCGCCACGGCCGCGGCGATCGTGTTCTTCCTGGCTCTTCCGTCGAAGTCGCTGGCACAGGCCGCCTCATCGTCGCCGTCGATCACGGTTCCCGTGGCGGCGCCGACGCCGGCAGGCTCTTCCTCGGCGGGCGCAAAGCCCTGGCAGCTCAATGTCGGGTTCGACAGCGGCGGGCGTCCTGGCGACGTGAGCGTGGCGATCCAGATCGTCATCCTCATGACGCTGCTTTCGTTCGCGCCGGCGATCGTGATGCTCATGACGAGTTTCACCCGCATCGTCATCGTGCTGGGCTTCGTGCGCACTGCGCTGGGCGTCCAGAGTGCGCCCTCAAATCAGATCATCATCGGACTGTCGCTCTTCCTGACGTTCTTCCTGATGGGTCCGACCATCGACCGCATCAACGCGAACGCCATCCAGCCCTATCTGGCGGGGACGCTCACGTCCACGGCGGCCATCGATCAGGCGACCGTTCCGCTGAAGGAATTCATGCTCAAGCAGACCCGGACCCGGGACCTCGAGTTCTTTCTGAGGCTGGGTCGCTTCCCGCCCACAAAGGTCCAGGACCTGCCGATGCGCGTGGTCATCCCGTCCTTCGTCATCAGCGAGCTCCAGACGGCCTTTCAGATGGGGTTCATGGTCTTTCTTCCGTTCCTGGTCATCGATTTCATCGTCTCGGCGGTGCTGATGTCGCTGGGCATGATGATGATGCCTCCGTCGGTTGTATCGCTGCCTTTCAAGCTCCTGTTATTCGTCCTCGTCGACGGCTGGCACCTGGTGGTGCAGAGCATCGTACAGAGTTTCCGCTGAGCGCGCCGACGTCATCGTAACCCAATCATGAATACCGAAGTCGCGATCGACATCTTCAAGAACACCATCGTGTTCGCCCTCTACATGGTCGCGCCGTTCCTGGGTGCCGCCCTTGTCATCGGTCTCATCACGAGCCTCATCCAGTCGGTGACCTCGATCCAGGAAGCCACGCTCAGCTTCGCGCCGAAGCTTCTGGTGATGTCGGTGGTGGCGATCGCGCTCGCGCCCTGGATCCTGAAGTCGATGACCGATTTCACGATCGAGATGTTCGCGAAGATGGTGGAGCTCGGACACTGACGGGGCCTGCGGGCGGGACGTCATGTCGATCATTCTTCTGTATTGCTGGCTGATGGTGGCCCTGAGAGGCCTGGGAATTGTGCTTTTGTTTCCGACCTTGGGCGTCCAGCAGCTTCCTGCGATCATGCGGGTGGCGCTGACGATGATGCTGGCCACCATCCTGTACGGGATCGTTCCGCATGCGGCGCAGATGCCTCCGACGGTGTACGGCATGGTCGTGGCCGCGGGTGGGGAAGTCGTGCTGGGGCTGGCGATGGGATTCGTTGGGCGGCTCATTTTCAACACGATCGAGATGGCCGGGCGAATCATGTCGCAGAACATCGGCCTCGGTGGAATCCCCGGAATCGATACCCCTCGGCCGAGCGAGGAGCCGCTGGCGGCCTTTCTTTCGATGTTTGCCGGGTTGATCTTTTTCCTGTCCGGAGCGCATCTCACCTGTCTGGCGGCCTTCGCACGAAGTTTCGATCTGGCGCCGGCCGGAATGCCGATGTTCAGCCCTGGCTCGAGTGAACAGATTGTGAACGCCACCGGACACGTGATTGAGCTGGGATTTCGGATCGCGGCCCCGTTCATCGCCATGGATTTCCTGATCAACATGGCGTTTTCGGTGCTCGGTCGCGCCGTGCCGAAAATGAACGTCTTCGTGCTCAGCTACACGGTGAGGACCATGGTGGGACTCGGCCTGCTCGCGACCGCCGGCATGCTGATCACCCGCTACCTGTTGCAGGAGTTCAATCTTGTGCCGATCCGGATGCTCGAGTTGCTCCCGCTGAAAACCTGATCGCGATTTGCGGCTCCGGTGGATCGACCGGAGCGGAGCCCGCTTAGTCCTGGGGCGTGGATCGTTTCAGATTGGCCTCGAGGACCCGTGCCAGATTTGTGGGCGACAGCGGTTTCGTCACATAATCGTCCATGCCCGCGGCAATGCAGATATCCTTGTCGGTGGCCATGGCGTTTGCGGTCATCGCGACGATCCGAACGGAGGCAGGGAAGCCGGGCACGCGGTCGGCCTGGGCCTTGCGAATGCGTCGCGTGGCCTCGATGCCGTCCATGACGGGCATCTGCATGTCCATCAGCACGAGTTCATAGGGGTGCTCCCTGAGCGCATCGATGGCCTCCTGGCCATTCGCGACGACATCGGCATTGTACCCGGCGTTCTTCAGGAATTTCAGGGCGACCTTTTGGTTCACGAGGTTGTCCTCTGCGATGAGGATGCGTGCGGGTGTCCACGGGGCGTCCGCGGGTGCGCCCGGTTGACCGGGAGAAGGTTTCGAGGGGGCCGGCCTGGTTTTGCCGAGTGCTTCGAGCAGGAGGTTGCGAAGGCGCGCAGCACGGATGGGTTTCAACTCGCAGGCGACGAGGCCATGGTCGTGCGTCTGGGCGGCGTCGAGCCGTTCGTTGTGCGAGCTGAGCATGATCATCGCTGGCCTCCCGAGCGAAGGATCGCTCCGAATGGCTTCGGCCAGCTGAAATCCGTTCATGCCGGGCATGTGGTGATCCAGGAGGACGATTTCAAAGGGATGTGCGGCGTCGGCGGCATTGCGCATCTCGGCGATCGCCGCCTCCGTGCCTTCCGCGCACACAGCGTCGATCATCCAGGCCTTCAACGTGTGGCGCAGGACCTTTCGGTTTGTGGCGTTGTCGTCGACCACCAGGACGCGCCGGTTTTCGAGGGTACCGGTATAGTCCTCAGATGGAGACACCGGCGTTGTGGCGGGAGCGAAGTCGATCACGAACCAGAAGGTCGACCCGTTGCCGACCTTGCTTACGAGCCCCATCTCGCCGTGCATCAGTTCGACGAGCCGGCGCGAGATCGCTAGGCCCAGCCCGGTGCCACCGAAGCGGCGTGTCGTGGAGCTGTCCGCCTGGACAAATCTCTGGAATAGCTTCGCCTGGGCTTCCTCGGGGATGCCGCAGCCCGTGTCGCGCACTTCGAAACGCAGGTGATTCGGCTTCGCGTCGCGCGAGGCAGGGGCGACTCGGACCACGATTTCGCCCCGGTTGGTGAACTTGATCGCGTTGCCCACCAGATTGAGGATGATCTGCCGCAGGCGCATCGGGTCGCCGCAGACACGGGCGGGCACGACCGATTCGACGTCGAGCACCAGCTCGAGTCCCTTCTCGCGCGCCGCGCTCGAGTGGAGTTCGATCGCCCGTTCGAGCTGCTCGCGCAGATTGAAGTCGATCGACTCGAGCGTGAGGCTTCCAGCCTCGATCTTGGAGAAGTCGAGGACGTCGTTGAGGATCGTCATCAGGCTTTCGCTGCTGTGGATCAGCGTATCCACAAAATCCCTCTGTTCGGCGTTGAGGTTTGTGTTCAGCAACAGATAGCCCATGCCGATCACGCCGTTCATCGGCGTGCGGATTTCGTGGCTCATGTTCGCCAGGAAGGCGCTTTTGGCGCGATCGGCGGCTTCGGCGGCCTCCTTCGCGGCGCCGAGCTCGGCGGTGCGGACGCGGACGCGCTCCTCCAGGTCGGCTGCGAGCTGGCGGTACCGTTCCTCACTGACCGCGAGGGCCTCCGATTTCCGCGTGGTCTCGCGGATCTGCTGCTCTAGCTCAGCGGTCCGCTCCGCGACGAGATGCTCGAGCCGGCGGTTCTCCCGACGCTCGAGGAAGGCGGACAGCCACGCCGCGAAAACGAGCAGGCCCAGCGCCGACAGCACGTAGAGAGTCCAGGCGAGCGGGGTCCGGTACCAGGGAGGCTGGATGGTCAACGCAAGGGTCGCCTCGAGTCCCGGCTGCCCTCCGACCATGGGGCGGACATGGATCAGGTAGCTGCCCTCCTTGAGTCGGTCGAAGGCTGCGGAGGCCACGTTGCCCGTCGACACCCACCCCTGGCCTGCGCCATCCAGCCGGACTTCAAAGGTGAGCGGCGGGCCGAACGGATTGCACGGAGCCGCGAAATGAATCGAGAAGGAGTTGTCCGAATACGGCAGCGGAGGGATTTTCATCCCGGGCTTTAGAAGGACCAGCCGGCTGCTCGTGGAAAATTGCAGGCAGGTGATCATCGCCCGCAGAGGCTGCGTCGCGAGGGTGGGCAGATTCGGGTCGAACCGGGCCAGGCGCTGGGTCGTCCACATCCACACGACGCCGTTGTCCTCCATGGTGAATTCGCTCGGCTGGAATCCGACCTGAAGGGTATGCGATCGGAAGCTGGCCGTACCGGGGGTGCCCGACGCGATGTGCACGACCCCATTGGCGGTGTACCACAGCCGGCCTGACGCGTCGCGCGCCGGTCTGCCGGTGCTGACCGCCAGTTCGGGATAACGTGCGAGCAGGGCCTTGTCTTCGACGAAGCGGTCGGTCGCGGGATCGTAGCGGCATAGCTGGTTGGGGACGCTGAATCCCGCCTGACCGTCGATTTCGAATATCTGGACCCATCCATCGCGCAGTCCGTCCTTCACGCCGTAGATTCGCAGCGTGGGGTGGCCGTCGACCAGGCGCAGCCTCCCGACCTTGCTGGCTCCCAGCTCCAGCCAGACATTGTTCGCGTCATCGGTGACGGCTCCAAACGAGTCGCCCAGGGCGGGAGAGGGGATGCGGTCAGCGACGTAGCCGGTGGGGGTCTTTCGGATCCATCCGGTCTCTCCGCGCGCCACGTAAACGAAATCACCCCGGGCATCAGGAAAGAGCCCAAGCCGGGCGTCGACGACGTCCGATACGATCTCCTTCCAGCCCGAAGGACCCAAAAGAAAGATGCCCTGCTCGTTGGTCGCGAACAGCCGGCCTCCAATGTCGATAAGTGTGAACAGGTATCTTCCGGGCGGTGTGTTCTCGACAAATTTCTCGAGGTGGCCGTCCGGTGCGTAGATGGCCTGCATTGCGCGGCCGTCGGCGAGGATCCAGAGCCGGCCATCGTGGCGAACGGGCTTTGTGTAGGTGAGACCGCCCGGGAGCAGCGGGGCGAAATTGGATACCTGGGACGGAAATTGGATGCGTGCGATGCCTTCCGCGAGCAGGGCCCACAACACGCCCTGCTTGGAGTAGCACAGGCGTTCGACCCGCGCGAGGCGATGGTCGACGCTTCGATCGAGGACCTGGACGGGCCGCCCCTGTTCGTCAAAAAAGATCACGCCGACCGTATCGACCGCGGCCGCGAACAGGTGCGGGCCCACCGAGCAAAGGTCGTTGATCCGCCGATCCGCAGGAATCAGCCCATGGGTGTGAAACGACGTGAGCGTCTTCCCATCGTAGATGGCCAGGCCATCCCCGTTGGTCCCGACCAGCAGGCGCCCGGGTCCGAACGGAATGGCGGCCGTAATCGCGTTGCTGAGCAATGTCCGCTTCAGGATTGGGACGAGCGGGGATCCATCGACCGAGCGATATAGTTCACCAGAGGACTGGCTGCTGACGTACGTCGCGCCGCCGAGTTGGAAGAGACGCTCAATCGCGTCGACATGCCCGAGAGATTCCACTGGGCGACCCGGCATCCATTTTACAATCACCCCGCTCCCGCCGAACCAGTACCAACCGTCGGGGAACATCATCACGTTGTTCAGGTTGGTGCGCCCGAAGTTTTGTCCCGCCGGAAGCTCGGCCACCGTTCGCATGCGCCAGCGGGAATCGGCCCCGATCTCGATCTGCGCGAACCCCCCCTGCACGCCGCAGAAGATCCGGTCGTCGGGTGCGACCGCCACGCGGCCTGACAAGTAGTCAGTCTCGGAGGCGTCCTGATAGGTCTCCCAGTGGAGCCCGTCACCGTACGCTATCTCGCGCTGCGATACGACCAGGATCCGCCCGTCGGGCAGGAGCTGCAGGTCAAGCGGAGGGGTGCTCAGGCCCATGGCTTCCGGACCGAGCACGACGAAGTTGGGCGCACCCGTCTCGACCAGCCCTGGCGCCGCGCCTTTGATCAGCTGACTTTCGGCCCGTGCCTTGCAGGACAATCCCAAAAGAATCAAACAGACCACCAGCCGCAGGGAGGGCCATGCCGCGCCACGGCGGGGACGCTCGTCCAAGGGAAGGGGTATCAGGGCCATGGAGCAGCGTTCGTATTTGGGGATTCAGGCGGATGCGACGAAATCGAGGCGCGGTTACCCGTTTGGGTCGCGGCGGATGTGGGGCAGTGCTCTGTCTAGGCAAGCTGCGCCGGCCGGTGACTCAATTCATAAGACTACGTACTGACTCTACGTTGGAACGGCCGCGGGCGATCGGAACCCCGCGGTGGAGGGGGGCCAAGCGGTCGGAATTGTCGCAGCACGATACAAAATGGGCCGGTGGGGCGTGCGGCCGGAGCGCAGGGTGGGTGAGCCTCCACACTGGGGCGGCGCAGCTTCGGTTCAGTTTCGGCCGAGCGATTGGCCAGAAGAGCACGAGGGAACCGAGCGTGTTTGGGTACACTGGGTGCAGGGGCAGGAGCGGGATGGAGAAAGACTCGGCACCGAGTCTCTCACACACTGATCCTGCCGTGCCACCCCTGATGCCGCGGGCCCGAAGGCGCCCCGATTACTGCGCTGCTTGTTCCTCGATCCATCCCATCGGATGAATTTGGGCTGGGGAGTCTCAGGAGCGTCGAGACTGAGCCCGAGGACATTTTTGCCGTGCCCGTGGGAGTGAATCGGGACCGGCAATTTCTGCCGGCCGTGAATCGCGAAGGATCGGCGCGCGTGCCCAGAGAAGCCATGCCCTGGGGTGAGAATGACATAACCCAAAGATGAGCAGAGGTTAAATGTCCACTTGGTCAGTTTGGCACATCCGCTGCGTCTAGAACTCCGACCGATCATGGCCGAAACTGACAACGAACAAAAAACCGAGCAACCGACAGGCAAACGGCTTTCGGAAGCGATGGAGCAGGGGCAGTTCGCCCGCTCGCCTGAGTTGCAGACGGTCTTTGTCATTGCCGGAGCCCTCGCAGCGCTGTCGTTCACGTCCAAGCAGATGTCGCAGGATATCAGTGACTTCACGATTTCCACGTTTGCTCAGATCGCCCACTACCGGATCCAGCTGAATTCGGCTCCGACCACGATCACCAACCTGATTCTGCTCTGCGGACGGCTGGTGGCTCCACTACTGGTCGCCTGCATGATCGCCGCCATCCTGGCCGGCGGGCTGCAGAGCGGTTTCCAGCTCACCCCCAAGGCGGTGGGGCTCAAACTGGAGCGCCTGAATCCGATGCCTGGTCTCCAGCGCATGTTCACCAAGGCGACGTGGACCCATTTCCTCATCGATTGCCTCAAGCTGATTGCGATCGGGTTTGTTCTGTGGGGCCTGACGAAGACGCTGATGAAGGACCCGATGTTCACGGCGCCGATCGAGGCCGCCTACGTGGGAGAGTACCTTCAGCGGTCGATGTGGGCCTTCCTCAGCCGTCTGCTGCTCGCGCTGGGGTGCATCGCGGCCATCAGCTACGCGTACGAGAAGATGAAG
>JAJXYI010000698.1 GCA_021780625.1 bacterium
CCCTACGAGGAACAGCCGGGCTGGCTGCTGCTCAATGAGCACCTGATGGGGCAGACCATTCTCGACATCGACGGCCGCCGCACCAAGGAGGTCAACGACCTGCACCTGCTCGAGTCCAAGGGTCGCATGCTGCTCGTCCACGTCGACATGTCGGAAAAGGGCATGCTCAACCGTCTCGGCATCGGCCGCTCCAAATCGCGCGGCGAGGCGCTCATCTCCTGGCGCATCTTCCGCCCGCTCTCGGTCGAGGACGCCTCAACCGACACCGTGATGCTCGCCGTCACGCGGAAAACCACGAAATTCCTGCCAAGCGACGACCTCGCCGCGGCCCTCGAGGAACTCAAGCATCCCGATTCCGCACCCGCGGCCGCCGGATCCACCGGCGAGCTGCCCATTTCGAAGAAGTACGTCGCAGTCGGCGGCGAAACGGTCGTGTCCGCGCTCTTCGCGTCGCTGCGCTCGTCCAACCTGCCTCCCGATGCGGTCTCGTCCGTCTTTGTCGTCGGCCCCGACCAGGCCCTCCTCGGCGTCGCCGACCTGAGCGTGCTGGCCCTGTCGTCCCAGGACGCGCGAGTCGAGTCGACCATGACCCCAAAGGCCCGCACGGTTTCCGAGAGCGCGTCGCTCGCCGAGGCCGCCGAGGTGTTCAAGCGCTCTGCGCTGCGCATCGCGCCTGTGGTGGATTCCAACGGCCGTCTCGTGGGCGCCCTTAACCGCGCCGACTTCGTCCGCTGAGCCGTCCCCACGGCACGTCAGCCCGGAAACGCCGGTCCGGCCCCCGCCCCCCAGCGGTATTCCCGCCCGGCGTTGAGTCCTTCCTGGAGCAGCGCCTTGGCCCGGTCGACCGCCTTCGGCAGGTCCCACCCGCGGGCAAGTCCGGTCGCGATTGCCGAGGCCAGCGTACAGCCTGTGCCATGGGTATTCACAGTCCGGCGACGGGGACTCTCGAATCGGAGGACCGGCTCGCCCGCCCTCACCAGCAGGTCCGCGCACCGGGCTCCGCGTCCATGCCCACCCTTGGCCAGGACCGCACAGTCCGCCGCCTCGGCGAGACGCCGAGCAGCCCGCTCCGCCCCCGCCTCGTCCTCGACAGTCCCGCCGGAGAACAACGCCAACTCCGGCCAGTTCGGCGTCACTACCGTCGCCAGCGGAAATAGAAGTCGGCGCATGAGGCGGCGCCCCTTCTCGTCCAGAAATTCAGTTCCCGTCGTCGATCCCACAACCGGATCCAGAACCACGGGAAGTCGACGCCCCTCGAGCGCGCCAGCCACCGCACGCACCGCGGCCGACCCCGGCAGGAGGCCGATCTTGACCGCCCCCACCGGCATGTCGTCCAACACCGCGCGCACCTGGGCGCCGATCAGCTTCGGTTCCACCGGATGCCAGGCGATCACCCCGCGCGTCGATTGCGCCGTCACCGCCGTGATCGCCGTCACCGGAAATCCCCCCAACGCCCGGATCGCACGCGAGTCCGCCTGAATGCCCGCCCCGCCCCCGCTGTCCGAACCGGCAATCGCCAGCACACACAAGGGCTGTCTCTCCCGCACCTGAAGTCGCATCCCGGGTTTCATCGCGCAGACACCTCACGGTTACAGAACGAAGACGATTTCACAGGGATGAAGGGGATGGAAGGGATCGGCAGAAACTGAAGACTTGATCCAGCGAACACGGACCGCACGAGCCAAGGTCGGTTTTGAAATTCAGGTTCATGTCTCCTGCTGAATCCAGGATGCAGATACCTGCGAGGACCGGGACCGAACATCCCGTCCATCCCCTCCATCCCTGTTAAAACTTCCCCGTCTTCTCATCGCCCGTTTCGCGTCCACGCGTTCATTCCGCCACGCAGGCTCTTCACGTCGGAGAAACCATGGCGCCGCCTGAGTTCCGGGAGAACGTGAAGGCTGCGCACGCCTGCGGCGCAGTACACGCAGGTCGGACGCGCCGGATCGAGCGCCTTGCTCACGCTCCAGGCGTCGATCTCACTCATCGGAAGATGCACCGCGGGCTCGATCGTCCCTGCAATCTCGCGCTCGTACCCTTCGCGCACGTCGATGAGTTGAATTCCGCCCGGCGACTTCAAACGCATCTGCAGGGTCTCCACGTCGATCTCGTCCGGATCCGCCTCGTCGCCCTCGTCGACGCTACACGTCTCGCCGTAGCCCTCCGGCGGAAGGTCGCGAATGTCCCCACGCCCCGGGGTCGGCGCCAGCTTCACCGACCGCACCTCCATCGTCAGCGCGTCCCAGAGCAGCAGACGGCCCGAAAGCGGTTCGCCCACGCCCGAAAGGATCTTCAGGGCCTCGCAGGCCTGCACCGTGCCGATGAGCCCGGGCAACACGCCCAGCACCCCGGCCTCCGCACAGTTCGGCACCGTTCCCGGCGCAGGCGGCTCCGGGAAAAGGCATCGGTAGGTCGGTCCTCCCCGGAAATTGAATACACTGAGCTGCCCGTCAAAGGCGTGGATCGCGCCATAAACGAAGGGGCGCCCCTCGAGCACGCAGGCGTCGTTCACCAGATAACGGGTCGCAAAGTTGTCCGAGCCGTCCACGACCACGTCGCAGTCGCGAACAAGCTCCCGCGCATTCGAGCGCTCGAAGCGCCCCACCACGGGAACGATCTCGATCAGCGGATTCAAGGCCCTCAGTCGCCGCGCCGCCGCCTCCGCCTTCAGGATACCGCAGTCCGCGTCGGTATAGAGCACCTGTCGCTGGAGATTGGTGACATCCACGCGGTCTGGGTCGACGATCACGATTCGCCCCACGCCCGCCGCCGCCAGATAGAGCAGCGCCGGACACCCAAGCCCGCCCGCACCGATGACGAGTACCCGACCGCCTTTGAGCCGCAGCTGGGCCTCGGGGCCAAAGCCCTTTAATCCAAGATGCCTTTGATAGCGCGCAAGGTCCTGCGAAGTCAGTTCCATCGTGTGATTAAATTCAAAGCGTGGGTTGAATTGAACAGAAGGCAACGAAGTGTCGGGAGGCCGATTATTTCGGTGTTGGGTGCAAGAACCAGTCGTCGCTCTGAAGATTCCAAACCCTCCATGCTTTTGCCGTCGGTTTCCAACTTCCAAAGCGCTCTTCGTTTCCTTCTGTTCCCATTCCGAGTTTCCTTCCCATTCGGGGTCACCCCCGGGCCTCCGCCGGCGCGGCTTGGGCGGACCGGACGAAGCCATCGTAGGTGGCGTCCCAGTCCTTCCAAACCGGCTCGTAGCCGCGATCGCGAAGGAACTCAGCGACCTCCGCGGGACTGCGGTCGTCGTCGATCTGGAACTGCTCCAGCGATTCGGGCGCACTTGTGTACCCGCCGGGATTCGTCTTCGAACCCGCGCTGAGGTGGGTGAAGCCGAGCTGGAAGGCATGGCTGCGGAAGCGGGCGCTTTCGCGGGTCGACAGCGAAAGCTCCACCTCCGGGCTGAACAGGCGAAAGGCGCAGGCCGCTTGGACGAGTTCGCGCTCCCCGAACGGGGTCACCGCGACCTCCGCGCCCTCGTGGGGACGCAGGCGCGGAAATGAGATGCTGTACCGCGTCTTCCAATACGTGGTCTCCAGGTATCGCAGGTGCAGTCCGACGAACCAGGAGTCCGCGCGCCAGTCCGACAGGCCGTAGAGCGCACCGAGTCCCACCTTCTTGACGCCCGCAAGGCCCAACTCGTCAGGCGTGTCCAGGCGGTTCGCCATGTTCGCCTTGGGTCCGCTCAGGTGGCTGCGGGCGTAAGCCTCCTTGTCGTAGGTCTCCTGGTACACGAGCACCGCGCTCATGCCCTCCGCGACGAGCTCGGCATAGTCGTCGCGCCGCATCGGCTGCACTTCGATCGAAATCGAGGCGAAGCGCCCGCGGAGCTGGCGGATCGCCGCCGCGAGATACGGCACGCCGACATGCCCCACCTCCCCCGTCACGAGCAGGATGTGCTGGAATCCGTGGCGTTCCAGGACCGCCGCCTCGGCGGCGATCTCGATCGGGTTGAGGATCTTGCGCCGGATCTTGTTGTGCGCGCTGAACCCGCAATAGGAGCAGACGTTCGCGCAGGCATTGGACAGGTAGAGTGGCGCGTAGAGCTGGATCGTTCGCCCGAAGCGCTCGATCGTGAGCCTGCGGCTGAGCGCTGCCATCTCCTCGAGGTGCGGCTCCGCCGCGGGCGAGAGCAGCGCCGCGAGGTCCTCGAGCGAGAGCCCCGCACGAACGCGCCCCAGCGCCCGCCGCACGTCCGCATCGCGGGCGCCGCGTATCCGCGCCGCCACGTCGTCAAGCCGGTGTTCGTCCAATATCGTTGAAAAGCTCATGTCGTCAGGGGGTCAGGGAAATTGGCGCGACCAACTCGGGGTTGAACCACGGAGCACTGAGGACACAGACGACGAGCCCCGAAATCGGAACTCGCCCGCGGCGTGGATTTCTCTGCGCTCTCTGTGTCTCTGTGGTTCATCCTTCGCATTGGCCGGGTTTCCTTTTCGGTTGAATGCTCAGGCCGGTGCCAGGAAGGCGGTGAGCGGCGAGCTGGCCGAGGCTTCGGCGCCCTCGGTTCGGGGAGCGACTCCGGCCTCAAAGGCGAGCCGACCCGCCTCGACGCCCGCCCGGAATGCCGCCGCCATGCGTACCGGATCCTCCGCGGCCGCTATCGCCGTGTTCACCAGCACCGCATCCGCACCCATTTCAAGCGCCGCCGCCGCGTGCGAGGGCGCACCAAGGCCCGCGTCCACCACCACCGGCACGCGGGCCTGGGCGATGATGATCTCAAGGAAAGCCCGGCTCTCCAGCCCCCGGTTGCTCCCGATGGGCGCCCCCAGCGGCATCACCGCCGCCGCGCCCGCGTCCTCGAGCTGCTTGCAGAGCACCGGATCCGCATGGACGTACGGGAGCACGACGAAGCCGCGTTTCACCAGCTCCTTCGTCGCGGCGAGCGTCTCGACCGGGTCGGGCATCAGGTACTTCGGATCCGGGTGAATCTCGAGTTTCACCCAATTGGTCTCCAGCGCCTCGCGCGCCAGCTCGGCGGCCAGAACCGCCTCGCGGGCGTCGCGGACGCCCGAGGTGTTCGGCAGCAGGCGATGCGCCAAGCGGTCGATGTGCGAGATCAGGTCGTCGTCGACCCCGCCCACCCGCACCCGCCGAAGCGCGACGGTCACGAGTTCGGCACCCGAAGCCTGGAGGCTCGCAGCCATCACGGCTCCGGAGCTGAATTTTCCGGTGCCCAGGAAGAGGCGCGAGCGGAGCGTTATGCCGCCGATCACGAGGGGAGTCGAGGAGGTGTTCATATCGAAAAATCGTTCACCCAGGCCCGTTCGAAGGCCCGGTAGTTGGCGTGGACGGACTCGCCCTCGTAGAGAGCGCCGCAGACAGCGACCCCGCTGGCGCCCGCCGCTCGCAGCGCCGGCAGGTCCGCGGGCCGAACCCCGCCAATCGCCCAGGCCGGCATCCCGCCCAGGGAATCGATGAGGCGCGTGATGCCCTCCGTCCCCAGGAGCGGGGCGAGCGTCTTCTTCGTGCCCGTGAAGCGAAAGGGTCCGACGCCCGCATAGTCGAGACTTCCCGAGTCCACCGCCCGGTGCGCGTCGTCGGTGTCGTTGACGGTGCCGCCGAGGATTTTGCGCGGCCCGAGCATGCGGCGCGCATGGTGCCAGTCCATGTCGTGCCTGCCCAGGTGGGCACCGTCCGCACCCGCGGCGATCGCAATCAACACGCTGTCGTTGACGATGCACACCGCGCCGAAATCGTGGCACACGCCCACGACCTGCTTCGCCGTCGCCAGCCAGGCCTCGGGCGCCGCGTCCTTCATCCTCAACTGCACCCACTTCGCCCCCGCCTCGCAAAGCAGCCGCGCCTGCTCCACCGGCCCCGCACCGCCTCCATCGCGGGTCAGGCACATGATCGGATGTCTCTGTTCAATCGGCAGATTCATGGATCGTGGTTTTATTCGCCAACCCGCTCATCGGTTCGCGACTCCCCTGTCCTCGACGGCGTCGCGGAGTTCCAAATACGCCTTCAGCGGATCCTGCGCGCCCCACACTGCTCCGAGCGCGGCCACTCCGCCGAACCCCGCCTCCCGACAGGCCCGGACTCGTGAGACGTCGACGCCTCCCAGGGCATAGACCGGCGCGCGGTGCTGCGCGGACTGGCCTCCAAGGGACGAATACACACGCATCCACGCCAGCCAGTCGGTTCCGGACCTTGGACCGTGCCCCGGCTTCGAAATCGACGGAAACACCGGCGCCGCCAGGACCGCCTGATACCCGTCGTACTTACCCGTCAGACCCAGCAGGTCGTGACAGCTCCGCGAGGCGAATCGCCCCGGCGCCGGTCGCGCAGGCGCACCGCCGTCGTCCCTCCAGTGGCGCCCAAGGAGTCCGAACTCTTCGACGAGTTCGTGATGCTGATGGAGGACGAACGTGCCCCGGACCCGCTCTGAGAATTGCGCCAACCAGGTCCTGAGCCCCTCAGCCGTGACTCCCGGCTTGCGGACGTGATACCGGTCGAGTCCCTCCGCAGCCATCGCTTCCACGAGCCGACACTCCCTCGGGTCGAAGGTAGGTGGCGAGAGCAGTGCGAGGTGCATGGGCGTTCAGCCTCCCTGGGTCGCCCGAATCACGAGGACGTCATCGCCGGGTTCGAGCCGACACATCGTCCACTCCGCGCGCGCAGTCACGATGCCGTTCACCGCCACGGCGATACCCTTCGACTCGGCAAGGCCAAGGTCCACCAACAGCGACGCGATAGTCGCCCCCTCCGCCGTCTCGCTCGGCACTCCGTTTACCTTGACCATCATGGCAGCCTCGGCTGGTCCGCACCGACCGCCTCCGTCACGTACAGTTCACCGCCCGAGGTGCGGAATTCCTCGGCCTTCTCGCGCATGGCCCGCTCGATCACCGCGTCCTCGGAGAGGCCCGACTCGCCGGCCATGCGGCGGATATCGTCGGTGATCTTCATCGAACAGAACTGCGGACCGCACATGGAGCAGAAATGCGCGTTCTTGGCCGCATCCTGGGGGAGCGTCGCATCGTGATACGACCGCGCACGCTCCGGATCGAGGGCCAGGTTGAACTGATCCTCCCAGCGGAACTCGAACCGCGCCTTGGACAGGGCGTTGTCGCGCAGCTGCGCCGACGGATGCCCCTTCGCGAGATCCGCCGCATGCGCCGCGATCTTGTAGGTGATCACGCCGACGCGCACGTCCTCGCGATCCGGCAGGCCGAGATGTTCCTTCGGCGTGACGTAGCAGAGCATCGCCGTGCCGTGCCAGCCGATCGTCGCCGCTCCGATCGCCGAGGTGATGTGATCGTATCCGGGCGCGATGTCGGTGACGAGGGGCCCGAGGGTGTAGAACGGCGCCTCGTGACACCAGTCCAGCTGCTTGTCCATGTTCTCGGCGACCATGTGAAGCGGGACATGACCAGGCCCCTCACACATCACCTGAACCCCTCGCTCCCAAGCGCGGCGCGTCAGATCGCCCTGCGTCTTCAACTCGCCGAACTGCGCCTCGTCGTTTGCATCCGCGATCGAGCCGGGTCGCAGGCCGTCCCCGATCGAGAACGACACGTCGTAGGCCGCCATGATGTCGCAGATCTCATCCCAGTGCGTGTAGAGGAAGTTCTCCTTGTGATGCGCCAGGCACCACTTCGCCAGGATCGAACCGCCGCGGCTGACGATGCCCGTCATGCGCTGCGCGGTCCAGGGCACGTAGGCCAGGCGCACGCCGGCGTGAATCGTAAAATAGTCGACGCCCTGCTCCGCCTGCTCGATGAGGGTGTCGCGGAACAGCTCCCAGGTGAGCTCCTCGGGCCGGCCGCCGACTTTCTCGAGGGCCTGGTAGATCGGCACGGTGCCCACCGGCACCGGACAGTTCCGGACGATCCACTCGCGGGTCTGGTGTATCCGTTTTCCCGTGGACAAGTCCATGAGCGTGTCGCCCCCCCATTTGATCGACCAGCGCATCTTCTCGACCTCCTCCTCGATCGACGACGCGAGCGCGGAATTGCCGATGTTGGTGTTGATCTTCACCAGGAAATTGCGGCCGATGATCATCGGCTCAAGCTCCGGATGATTGATGTTGGCCGGGATGATCGCCCGCCCGCGGGCCACCTCGTCGCGCACGAACTCGGGCGTGATCTCGCGCGGGATCGCCGCGCCAAAGGGCTGGCCCGGATGCCGCCGATGGATCGAATCCCGGCGCCGGGATCCGGTCTCCTGCGGGGGCGACGCCTCGCGGCGCATGGTCTCGCGGAGCGCGACATATTCCATCTCAGGTGTGATGATCCCGCGCCGGGCGTAGGCGAGCTGCGTGGGGCGACAGCCCGGCTTGGCACGGAAGATCGGCCGATTGAGCGCAAACTCGGGCGCCATCACGCCGTCCCTCGGCGCCCCTTTCGCGCCGGCACGATGCTGGTCTGACAGATATCCGTCGTCGGCGGCGGTGACTTTGCGGCCCTGGATCTCCTCCACGTCGCCACGCTCGCGGATCCACCCGTCGCGCAGCGCCGGCAGACCACGGCGAACGTCGTCGGACTGCTCTGGGTCACCCCAGGGCCCGGAGGTGTCGTACACCAGCACGGGGTCGTTCGGGCGCAGGGAGCCGTCCGGCAGGCGGGTCGGGGTCAGTGCGATCTCCCGCACGGGGACCCGAATATCGGGACGCGATCCAGTGAGGTAAACGCGCCGGGAGGCCGGGAAGAGGCGATGGCCGGTGGAGTCGGTTGGGTGAGTGGAGGACATGGCGGAGAGAACATTGGCGGCCGCATGCCTCCGGATTTCCCCGCTTCCTTTCGCTCGCGCGAAAAGCTTCAGTTGTTCCCTTCGGCGGTGCTAACCGCATCAGGTTCGATGACTTTAGGTGCGGGTCGTGCACCAATCTCAGCCCGGCGCCCCGGGTTCGCCAAAACGAAGTAAGGCCCTTGGAGAATCACGGACCACGTCCGGTTTCAATCCAAAATCCAAGGCAAACGATCGGCATTGAACCGAAGGCAGCGAAGGAAACAAAGGGCGATAAGACGAACGAACCCCACGTTGACAGGACTGAGTTGGCCTCCACCCCTGACCTCCATCCGCCGCCCTCCGACTTCCGGCTTCTGACCTTCCAACCGAAGACTCCGATCCAGGCTCACGCGGAGACGCGGAGAAAGCGGACTTCTGACCTCCGACTTCCGTCCTCCGACATCCGACCTCCGACCTCCGACTTCTGGCTTCTGGCCTTGGCATTCGCCGCACTGGCGCGAGCCGAGGCTCGCGTCCCAAAGCGGAACCGAAGTTCCGCACTCCACATGGGAAAGGCGATGAGTCTGGCGGCGGCCCGATCCTTAAAAGCGGAGCCTCCCGAATGCCCTGTGCCTGCCGAACAGGGGCTCCTCTTTCGGACGGGACGACTCGACTCCCGCTGGCCCCTGGCTCCTGACCTCTGGTACCTGCGCATTGCGGATCGATATATAGGGGTAGGAA
>JAJXYI010000050.1 GCA_021780625.1 bacterium
AACCCCTTTGCGGCCACCACCTTCAGCCCTGCCTCCCAATCGGTTGATCAGGGTAACACGTTCAGCGTAAACGTTGTTATGACCGTGCCCTCCGGCGGCTATACAGCCAACGGCATCGACGCGCTCGGTCGATTCGACCCCTCGATGCTGCAGGTCGTCTCGGTCAGCGCGGCCGCCGGATCGCCGTGGACCACGGCCATCTCCGGGCACACGACCGGGTTCGACAACACCAACGGCACCTTTGAATTTGCTGGGCAGGGAGGCAACGTCTCCGGCTCCGCAGTCACTGTGGCCACGGTGACCTTCAAGGCCGTTGGCGCGGGCTCGTCCGCCCTCACGTTCGCGAACGTCAACGAATACATCGTCGGTTACGGCCCCTACGGCGTGAACGGAAGCGCGGGCGCCGGCTCCGTCACGGTCAACGCTGCGATGCAGCTCCTGTTCTCGGACCCCCTGACCGGCCCCAGTAGCCCCAACCTCGCTCCCATCCCGAGCGGCAAGTATGGTTACACCGCCTCCGGTCTCGCGCGTACGCAAAGTGGCAACGCGACGGACCGCCCGATGGTGACGACCGGCCAGAGCGCTTATCTTACCCTGACCAATTTCGTCGCTGAAATCACTGTCACGCTCCCGTCGTCCGATCTCCTCTTCTTCGGCTTGGGCCAGGGAAACCCCGACTCGGGCTACGACAATGAGCCCTCGAATGCCTTCTACTTCCGGGTTCATAACAACTTCCAGGGCTACTCGGGCATCCAGGCCGATGTCCGCACCACGAGTGCCGATCCGAGCAGCGGGTACCAGGCGATCAACCAGATCGGCACCTACTCCAGCGGCTCCACCATCACGCTGCGCATCGTGCGTCTCGGCGACAGCCTCACGATGTCGATCGTGGGTGGCGGCAGCGTCACCTACAACCTCTCCGCGTATCCCGGCCTCGGTCTGACCAGCTCGAATACCTGCGTGTTCTTCGGCAACACCAACGTTGGCTCGGTCTTCTCGAACCTGAAGATCTACCCGATGCCGGCTCCCGTGGTCACGAGTGACACCGTCAGCGGCGGCTATGGCTCGTCGTTCAGCTACACGATCTCGGCGAGCAATTCGCCGACGAGTTATGCGGCCTCGGGGCTCCCCGCGGGCCTCAGCCTGAGCGGTAACACGATCTCGGGCACGCTGCCCATTTCGGTCGGCGCGCTCACGATTGGCCTCTCGGCGACCAACGACGGCGGCACAGGCACGGGCACGCTCACGATCAACGTGGTCGACACCACGCCGCCGGTGATCACCGCGCCCTCGACCGTCACGGCCGAGGCAACCAGCGCGGCGGGGGCGGCCGTCACCTTCACCGCGACCGCCAACGATGCCATCAGCAGCACGGTGCCGGTCGTCGCCACGCCGGCGTCGGGCAGCACCTTCCCGCTTGGGATCTCTTCGGTCTCGCTGTCCGCCACCGACGCCGCGGGCAACACGGCCACGCAGACCCTGCTCGTGAGTGTCGTGGATACCACGCCTCCCACGCTGACCGTTCCGGCGAACCTCTCCGCCGAGGCCACCAGCGCATCGGGCGCCGTGGTCACCTTCTCCGCCACGGCCACGGATCTCGTGACCGCATCTCCGGTGATCGCCTACAGCGTCGCTCCCGGTTCCACGTTCCCGCTCGGAGTCACGACGGTGAACGTCACCGCAACCGATGCCGCGGGCAACGTGGCCAAGGGCTCATTCACGGTGACGGTCGTCGACACGACCCCGCCGACCGTCACCGCAAGCCTCACGCCCCTGCGGGCCGGCGGCGACGACGAATCCGCCCAGCTCTTCAAGGTGGCCTTCTCCGCCACGGACCTGTTCGGCATCAAGGGCTCCGCGCAGGCGACCCTGAACGGCGTCGCCGTGACGAACGGCCAGATTGTGAAGCTGAAGCTCACCCGGTCTGGCGCGCAGCGCGTCGACAGCGACGACCACGTGCTCCACATCCGGGCCACATCCTTCCTGCTCACCGTGACCGCGACCGACACGAATGGAAATGTCGGCACCGCGACCGCCGTCCCCGTGTTCGTGAAGCACGGCCAGGACGACGAAGGGAAGGACGGCGGCAAGTCCGGCCAAAGTGGCGACGACAAGAAGGCGCACGACAGCGGCCACGACGGCAAGGATTCGTAAGGGTCCTCCGAATACCAAAATCATCCCCAGGGGCCCGGCCAGGTGCGGGCCCCTTTTTCATGCCCGCCCACGCCGGCCACCTTGAGGTTTGCCGTGACCGGCGTTCGCCGCTGGCTCGGCGGCCCCTTCGGCCGGCCGTAGCCGGGAAGCCCTGCTAAGCCGACGGTTAAGCTTGCCGGTCACACCGGGATGAATAAGGTTGTTTCAACCTTTAGGCCATGCCTAACCAACTCTCAAAGTCCAAGCGTCGCCAGAGTCTCGCCGAGCACGAGGCAGTATTGGCTGCACTCGCAGAAATCGCCCGTCGCGAAGACACGACCGTGATGGCGTTGCTGCGTCAGGCTACCCGGGAACTGGTCAAGAAACGGGCGGGCAACCCGACTCAAGTCGAGCGACTGCGGCAGACCGTTTGGCAGAAGGCTCCACGGATGCCGGTGCAGTTCAAAACCGCCGCGCAGGTGGCGCGTTTCAAACGGGCGCAGCGCGAGTTTGACCAGGTGCTTCTCGACTTGGCGCTGGCCAGTCCGCAGGCGATTCAGCAGCGCAATTCCATCGCTTCACCGCGGCGGGCCGTCCGGATGGTCAACTTCGATCTCGCCCATGCCACCGCTACCGTCTGACGCCGAGCCACGTCCGCCCGAGGATTTCGCTCTCCTTCTGGCAACAAAAGAGCCGGTCCTTCTCGTGGGCGGCCAGGCCGTGAACTTGTGGGCCATGTATTACGAAACACGGACGGCCGCACTGGCGCCGTTCGTTTCGCGGAACGTGGACGTGCTCGGCGACCGGGAGACTTTGGAGGCCCTTGGCAAACTGGCCGGCACCAAGCCGCAATTCTTTCCGGTCAAGCCCCCGACCAATGAGATTGGGGTGGTCATTGCAAAGGATCACAACGGCCTTCCGCTTCTCATCGAAGTGCTCCGCTACGTGCATGGCGTCAGCAATGAGGAACTGCGCGAACCCGTTTACACCCTCGCGGTGGGCGAAACCCACGTCCAGGTCCCCGGCCCGATTGCTCTCTTGCAGGCGAAGATCGCCAATGTCGCCGACATTGCCCAAACGGGACGACAGGACGCCCGGCACGTCGCGATTCTCGCCCAGATTCTGCCAGCCTACCTTGAAGACCTCCAGAGGTCGGCCATCGAAGGACGAATGGAGGAGCGCACGTTGATCGAATTTCTGGAGCGCCTGCTTGCCGTAGTTACGGCGAAAAAGGCCCGAAGGGTATTCAAGGAATTGCAGCTCGACGCTCGCACCCTCTTCGCCGGGCTTGGCCATGAGAAGCTGTCGAAGCTTCGAGCGTTTGTAGAAAAACGACTGCCTCGCCAACTCTCGTATCCGCCAAAACACACTGGGTATCACCGCGCGGCCAAGCCGAAGGGCCGAGCCAAAGTTGTCATCTCGGCAGTCAGGTCGAGCAGAAGGCCGTGCGCCGCGGGGTTTTTCGCAGCGTGCCCGAATTGCAACGGGCCATCGCCAACTTCTTGAACGCATGGAATGCCCAACCAACTCCCTTCGTTTGGACCGCCAGCATCGAGCGCATCCTCGAAAAAGTGCAGCGCGCCCGACACCGACTTGAACAAATCAAACCGGGCTCCACCCGCACCAAGCGCTCACGAGGCCTTATGCCGAGTTAATTACGGGACACTACACTAGCGCTCCCCACCGCCACAATTTCGGCTGACACCGAAATACCTACGGTGCGTTCATCACTTTTTAGGCGGGTGCCAGCCTTTCGCTGGCGTCCAGTGTCCATCAAATGCCACGCCGTTCGCGGCTGCACCCATCACGGGCCATGCAAAGGCGCGGACGACATCCAATGTCGCAGCCATTTCAACGGGCGCGAGCGCATTGCGGCGGATGAACGTCGCCCAAGTGACGGTCTTCAGTGCGGCGAACTCCGGGGTGAGTGCAACCGGCATCGTCGCCGGCAAGGGCATTTCGCGCCGGGCGAATGTTCGGGTTATTGCGTCCTTCAGTAGTTCGCCTTCAAACGGAAACTTTCGGCTGAGAAACCAAAGATCGAAAAAGTCCTTCATCCGCGTGTTCGCCTCACCCAAGCGAACACTCGCTTCGAGCTTTTCGGCCACGACCGTGTAGATTGGATACGCGCGCAGATGCGGGGCGGGAAAATCCAGCAGCGCTGGAAATTCGACTTCTTCCGGCGCGGGCGTGACAACATCGCCGAACCCGATGTCCACCTGCACGGAAATCCGGGCGTTCTCCAACCGCGCTTCCAGCGTAATTCGTGTGCCGGGATATGCGGCTTCCTCGCGAATCGACGCAGCCTCCACACTCTCCGGCAGGAAGGTGAGGCCATCGGGCTCAATTTCGAGGCGGCACAGCTCTGTGAAAATCGCCTTCAACGTCTCGTCTTCATGCGGACCCGAGCCAAGAAGGTCCACGTCACGGGTAGGCCGATGGGTTCCGTCCGACCAAATGGCGAAGAGCATCGCGCCTTTAAGCAGGAATTTTTCCGCGTGGGGCGAACGACTAAGGCGGTAGAGCAGTCGCTCGATGCCATAGCACACGAGCACGAGGTCAAAGGGCTCCTTGCGGCGCTGGCTCAAGGTAAGCAGCCGTTGCCGGACCGATGCGGGCAGATTCCGTTTCGGTTCGGGCTTCATGTCAGGCTTTCTAAATAGGGGCGCATCACCTTGGCCACGCGATCAACCCGCGCATAGCGCTCCAGATCTTTCATCGTTGCGCGACGCGCACGCCACGTTTCGCGCAGGGCTTCGAGTGCCACATCGAGACCGATCTTGTGGCGAAATTTGAAACAGTCCGCCACGGTCTTGGCGGGGTTGTAAACCCGCAGGGGCACGCCCTCAACGGCGTGGGTTTCGACGCCCTCATTCAGAGCGGAACCGGAGAGGCGGACAATCCGCAGGCCGACGTGATGCCCGCGCGGACTCCAATTCTTATGGCCGAGGGCCAGCCAGACCTCGTGCGGATTCTGTGTCGTCAGGCGATGAAAGTTGAGTGCCGAGAGCAGGCAAACGATGCCGTTGGGAACCTGTTTGCCAACCTCTGCCAGAGTGTGCTTTTCGGTGATGTCGGCACCGGGCGGACGATAAAGCCCGCGACCGGCGCGTTCGAGGAGGCCGGCTTGCACCGCTTGCTGCACTTGGACACGGTTGAACCCTTGCGCGGTCAGGTCGCGTGAGCGCAGGAGGGTGGTGCCGCGAAAGGCGGCCCGCAGGCGTTTTTGGAGGACGGGAGGCATTACAAAACCTCGGCAGTTATTTACATTCTCCGATGTTTTGTAAATACGATTCGTCCCTGCCGTAGGCTTCGCCGGGAAGGGCAGCGTGAGCCTACGGCGGTTCATCCGTTGGCGTGTGATCGGTGCCAAGGCTCGGCTTGGAACCCGTTCTCCGCCCGAGGGAATTGCTGTGAAGGGGCTCATGTGTGAAGTAGGCGGGGCTGACAGGGTGTCGCCGGAGCTTCGCGCGCCGTTCCCTGCGGCGCTTTGCCACGGCGCGCGCGGCCCCGAACGCCGCCAGCGCCTAACTGGGCCCGATAGCAGGGGTCAAACCTTAATGTTTGCGGTCTCCAGGTTCTTCCAGAGAAAATTCGCATCCATCCTTTCCCCGCCCGAGGGCTTCCAACGTCGCCGTCCACCGCGCTCGCCGAGGTGTTCGTTTTCAGCCTGTCCCCCCGCAGCCTTCGTCCCCGTCAGCCTTCCGGAGCTTGCATCGACTGGGGGGCAGACCTTTGTTGGGCGAGTTCCATGAACCGCCGTCGCTTCACACCACGAGTCCAAGACGCTCTAAGACGTCTAGCGATGGCGCCGCAGGACATGCGCGACGAGGAGCTGCTGAAGCTGATCAACGACGAAATGCGCAAACTCCCGATCGAGGATATCGAATACATCCGCGATCGCGTGCGGTATTCCTGCCCACCCTGTCCCACCGTGGTGGCGGTGGGACATATGTTAAACGGATTAATCGACTTAAAACTGATGGGATTCTAAGGTTCGCGCACTGTCTCCCTCGGCACACCTATCCGCATCGTCCGTACCTAACTAAGCGCCATTCCGCACTGCCCCCTTTTGGCCTGGCCCATCTTCCGTCCCCTGCCCGATCCGGAAGTAGTCAAAATCCACACGGCCGCCAGCGGTCTTGGTCGAATAATAGAAGAGGGCGAAGCGATAGCCCATGAAGTGCGGGACGGTGTAGGAAAGACGGGAGGGACGACCGATGGGCGTCCAGGAGCGGCCGTCGAGGCTGTAGGAGAAGCGGGCGACTTCAGGCGCGGGCTGAAATTCGCATTCGACCTTGAGGTGAACGGTTTTGCCAGTGAGGGGAACGGAGGCGATTTCCTCGGGATTGTCGGAGTCGGCGCTCACCATGACGATAGATCTGGCGCCACCGCTCATCTTTACGCCAACAAACCCATAGCGTTTCTGAAAAGCGGCGAGGCCGGCGTAGTCGCCGTCTTTCATGCCGCTCACGTCGATGCTGGTGGTGGCGGAACTGCGAGGGCCAAAGGTGCGCTGGGTGAGGGTATTCGTGGCCTCGGGCAGAGTGGAAACAATCCGGCTGGTGACGAAGCTCAGGTAGCCCGGGCGCTTGGAGAGCGACCAGTTACGAGGCTCGGGATTGTGATTCCATTGCCAGACGAGGGGCAGTTCGGGGTCGCCGGGCCGGCGGTCGAATTCGTCGGAGGCGACGATGCCGGAGGCACCGGAGACCCCCTGTCCGCCGGCGGGAATGTCGAGCGTCATGGGCACCTTGCCGTTATCGCCGAGAATGGGCCAGCCGTCCTTCCAAGTCACAGGCACGAGGTACGGGATGCGACCGACGGCGCCGTTGTCCTTGAAAAGATAGGCATACCATTTGCCTTCCGGGGTGTCGATGAGCCCGCCCTGAGCGATACCGCGGTCATCGAGCGCAATGCGACTTTCGTAGGGGCCGGTGATTGCGTCGGCGCGGCTGATGATGACGGTGCGCGCCCAGCGACTCCCGGGCGAGGCGATGTTGAAAAGGAAGTAGCGGCCGTTGATCTTGAAAAGCTGCGAGCCCTCGCCCTTGAGCCCGCCCTGGTCGGTGCCGAAGACGGCGTTGACATTTTCGACGATGACCTTGTTCACGCCGCCGGGCTTGAATCCCGAGAGATCGGGTTGCATCTCGGTGAGCATGATGCGACCGCTCCCGTGAACCATGTAAACGCGACCGTCGTCGTCGAAAAACAGGCTGTGGTCACCCAGCGCGGGCTTGAAACAACTCGTCTCCTTCCACGGGCTGCGCTCCGGATCGCGCGTGGTGTAGATGTAGGTGCGTCCAGTGGTGGCGGAAAAAGTCGAAACATAGAACACGCCGTTGTGGAAACGCAGGCTGCTGGCCCAGGAGCCGTAACCGTAGGCGTTTTTGCCGTTTTCGAGGCGGAGGGCCTCGGTGTCGGCGAGGGTTTCATAGGCGTAGGAGGCCATGCTCCAGTTGACCAAATCCGTCGACTTCATGATCGGGAGGCCCGGGCACATGTGCATCGTCGTGCTGCTCATGTAATAGGTTCCTCCTACACGGATGATGGCGATGTCAGGGACGTCAGCCCAGATAAGGGGATTATGGGCAGGATCCGCCTGTGCAGCCTCAATGGGCTGAGACGCCACGGAGGCGAGGACGAGGGCAACCAGGAAGAAAAGGATGGTGCGGTTCATTGGGCAGGCGGGAGAGCGGTCAGGAGAAGCCGAGCGAAAGCAGCGCGACAAGACTGAACGCGGTTTTCATTTCGAAAACCACTAATAGGTCAATGCTGGGCCGGTCTATTGAAATCGGCAATGCGTTGAGCACCAAAAACGCGATCAGAAACACTCCCTATCAGCATCGTCGCAGCATCGCTCGGAAATTGATGTCGTGCCTCCGCGCCAGTCCCGCTCCGAATAGGGGACAGGCGGATTATGGACCGCAGAAATCCAAGGCCCGACGTCCGCGGTCGGCGATCGGTCGGTTCGGCCCAAAGCTTCCCCCTCAACTTTGGCGTCCGGCGCCGAGCGCGCCGACGTGTTTGCGCATATAGCGCATGCCGCCCTCCTCCTTCCAGTCCTCCCAGCCGCGGTGCCGGTAAAACGCGTAGGCACGCAGCCGCGGGTCAAGGTCAGTCGTCAGCCAGAGTTCGAGGCAGCCATTCTCCTCGAGCCAAGCTTCCACGCGTCGCATCAGCTCGGAGCCGATGCCCCGTTCTATAAATTCCGGCAGCACCGCGATGACCCAGAGTTCGCCCGTGGCGCGGTCGCCGATCGCAAAGCCCACCACGCGCCCGTCCTCCTCCGCGAGCCAGCCGTGAAAGGTCCCCCTCAATCGCTCGCACACGCTCGCCTCCGTGATGCCCTGCCGCGTCAGCTCCTCCCGTGTCCGCCGGTTCTCGTCCGTGACCACGCGCACCGCAAACAGCGCAGGCACGTCGCCTTCCTCGATGACTCGAATGCGCATGCCCGCAGTGCTAACACAACCCTGAGACGTCTGCCACCCCAGGGTCCCCGCGTGAGACAAAGACCAAAGTTGGGTTCACCCGGAGACTCGCAGGCGCGAAGGCTATCCGGAAAAAAGGGAAAGTCGGGGGCTTCGTTCCCTGCTGTGAATCCGAATCAACTCTGAAATGCCTGCTCCCTCCGCGTCTGCGCGTGTCATCCTCTCCGACCTGCTTGGACCTCGGCGATGCCCTCAACCGCGTTCGCTGTCGAGCATCGCCATCTGCTGCGGGGCGTAACGATCGCCGGCAGCCGCAGGCACGGCCGACTCGATGCGAGCCAGGTCATCGGGCGTGAGCGCGAGATTCAGCGCCCCCAGCGATTCGATCAGCTGCGCACGCTTCCGCGCGCCGATCACGGGGATCACCGTACCCCGCTTTGCCAGCACCCACGCGATCGCAAGCTGCGAGGGGGTCGCGCCCTTCTCCTTCGCGAGGTCGGTCAATATCTCCACGGCCCGCCGGTTCTTCTCGCCGTTCTCGCCGGAAAACCGCGGAAGGTGCGCGCGTATGTCCGTCGGCGCTCCCGGTTTCGACCCGCTCAACAGTCCGCGCGACAACACGCCGTAGGCGGTCACCGCGATCCCAAGCTCGTCGAGCACAGGAAAGATGGCGCGCTCCGCGGAGCGGCTGATCAGCGAGTACTCGATCTGGAGATCGACGATGGGATGCACCTTCGCCGCGCGCCGGATCGTGTCCGGTCCGACCTCCGACAAGCCGATGTCTCGGACGTACCCCGCCTTCACGAGCTCCGCGATCGCGCCGATCGTATCCTCGATCGGCACCGCGGGAT
>JAJXYI010000699.1 GCA_021780625.1 bacterium
TTCCCGCGCTGCCGCAGCACCAGGAGGACTCGGTGCAGCGGTGAAATTCGAGGCCGGGGATGGAAGTGAGCACGGCTTCCGGCTGAGCCGAGACGTGCTGGCCGTGGCGCAGGTGGCAGCTCTCGTGGTAGGTGATGCGCTGCGGGGTGTGGCTGGGGCCGGGTTTCGGGGCGCGGAATCCGATCTCGACGAGCCACTCGGAGATGTCGCGCAGCTTTCCCGACCAGGCGACCGCACGCGGCGCGTAGGCGGGATCGTCGGCGAGCAGCCGGTCGTAATGCCGCAGGTGGGAGCCGCAGCCGCCGGCATTGGAGATGATCGCGTCGAAGGCGAACGGATCGATGGCGTCGAGCTGCCGGCGGGCGAGGAGGCGGGCTGTTGCGGCGTCGCCATTGTGGGCGTGGAGCGAGCCGCAGCAGGATTGGCTTCGGGGCGTGTGAACCTCACAGCCGTTTGCCAGCAGCACGTCGACGGTGGCGCGATTGATCTCGGAGAACGCGAGGTCCTGGACGCAGCCGGTGAGCAGCGCGACCCGGTGGCGGGCGGGGCCGTGCCGCGGCCGTTCGACCGGTGCGATGAGCGCGTCGGAGAAGCGGGCGCGAATGCGGGGAGTCGTGGGTTCGAGTTCCCGTAGGCGCCGGGGAAGCAGGGAGCTCAAGCGCAGCGCGCGCACGAGCCGATCGAGGCGCGACGTCTGATACAGCCAGAGCAGGCGGCCCACGGCGCGAAGCAGGCGGGGGCGTGTGAAGAGGAGGCGGAGCGAAAGCCAGCGCCAGAAGTTGCGCTGGGGGTTTCGAAGCACGCCGGTGCGTTCGACCTCGGCGCGGGCGGTTTCGAACAGCTCGGCGTAGTCGACACCCGCCGGGCAGGCGCTCGTGCAGGCGAGGCAGCCCAGGCAGTAGTACATCTCCTCTCCGAAGGTGCGGCTCATCTCCAGCTCGCCGTCCGCGATGGCGCGCATGAGCGAGATGCGTCCCCGGGGAGAATGGCGTTCAAATCCAGTCTCCGCGTAGGTTGGGCATGCGGGCAGGCACATGCCACAGTGCATGCACTGCTGGAGCACGGAGTAGTCGAGCGACTGGAGAAGGTTCCGGCTCACGGGAGGTCGACGATTTTTCCGGGATTGAGCAGGCCGTCCGGGTCGAGCGTGCGCTTCACGGCCTTCAGCAGCGCATGGCTCGAGTCGCCGAGTTGACTGCGGAGGAAGCGTTTTTTCGCGAGACCGACGCCGTGCTCGCCGGTGATGGTACCGCCCCGGCGCAGGGTTTCCTCGAATATCTCGGTCATTGCGAGCTCGACGCGGTGCATTTCATCGGCATCGCGTTCATCGGTGAGGAAGGTCGGGTGTAAATTGCCGTCGCCGAAATGGCCGAACGTCGCGACCTGCAGCCGGTGTCGCGCGGCGACGTCCTGGATGAACCGGACCATGGCCGCGAGTTCGCTGCGCGGCACGGTGGCGTCCTCGAGGATCGTGGTGGGCCGGAGCCGGGCGAGCGCGCTGAAGGCGCTGCGCCGGGCAGTAGCGAGGGCGGCCGCCTCCCGGGCGTCCGCGGCGGTGCGAACCTCGGTCGCGCCAAGAGTTCGCACGATCGCCTCGATTTGCGCAGCCTCGTCGGCGACCGCCGCCGGGTGGCCGTCGGTCTCGATCAGCAGCACGGCCTCGGCGTCCCTGGGGAGTCCGACGTGGGCAAACTCCTCGACGCAGCGGATCGTCCTGGAGTCGAGGAACTCGAGCGTGCAGGGAATGATCCTGGCTGCGATGATGGAGGACACCGTTTCCGCGGCGGCGTCCATCCGTGCAAAACTGGCGAGCAGCGTGCGTCGGGACTGGGGCCTGGGCAGGAGCTTGAGCAGCACCCGGGTGATGACGCCGAGCGTGCCCTCGGAGCCGATGAACAGGTCGCGGAGATTGTAGCCGGCGACGTCCTTCACGCATTTGTTCCCGAGCCAGCAGACTGAGCCGTCGGCGAGCACGACCTCGAGGCCCATGACGTAGTCCCGGGTGACCCCGTACTTGAGCCCCCGGAGCCCGCCTGAGTTTTCGGCGACGTTCCCGCCGATGGTCGAGACCTTCATCGAACCGGGGTCGGGGGGATAAAACAGCCCCGCTGCGTCCGCCGCCTGGAAGATGGTCTCGGTGACCACCCCCGCTTCCGCGAGCACCGTGAGGTTCTTCGTGTCCAGTTCCAGGATACGATTCATCCGCAGCAGGCAGAGCACGATGGCGCCGGGAACGGGCACGCTGCCGCCGCTGAGGCCCGTGCCGCTGCCGCGGGATACGACGGGAACCCGGAAGCGGCGCGCGACACCGAGCACGGCCGACACCTGGGCGGCGGAGGAGGGAAATACGACTGCGCCGGGGAGTGATTTGAGGGCGGCCGTGCCGTCGAAGGAATAGGGGATGAGGTCCTCCCTGGCGGAAAGGACCCGGTCATCGCCGAGGAGTCGGCGAAGTTCCGAAAGGAGTCCGGGCTCGCCGGATGGAGAGGGCGGCGGGCTGGAGGCGGGACCACGTTGGGAGTCGCTCATCGTGGGACAGTGAAGGAAGGGCGGGCGCCGGTTATTCCGGCCATGACGGATCGAGGAGCATGGTCGCGAGCTCTTCGCGGGAGGGGCTTCGGGCGTGACGGACAAAGAAGCCCGAAGTTCCGCAGGCGCAGGCGAGGCGGTACTCGGGTCCGAGGCCCAACAGGAGACCGAGCACATAGCCGGCGTTGAAACGGTCGCCCGCTCCCGTGCTCTTCAGCGGACGGGGGCAATACGGAGTCTGGACCGTGGCCCGCGTGCCGGCGAGTGCGGCGCTGGCGGACCGGATGTGGTGGATGACGACTTCGGAGATTTGCAGGCGATCGCGGAGCGCTTCTGCGAGCGCAGGCGTCGTATCGGGATTGGTGTGATCGCACGAGGGAAGGCCGAGCACTCGCGCGAGCACGTTGGCCTCGTTTCCGTTGAGACCGAGAGTCACGGAACCGGAGGATTCGAAGCCGGCGAGCAGGGACAGCATGACTCCAATGTCCCCGGTCGAGCGGCTCGAAGGGTCGACCAGGTCGATGAAAAACGACGGTCGATGGGTCAACCGGGAGTAGACCTCGGCCTGGAGGAGTTTCCACACGGCCGACATGTGCGGGTACAGCGTCCAATCGGTGAGGGCGATCACCTGCGCCTGGGAACAGGCGGTTGCGTAGTGACCGGAAGCCAGATGGTGGGCCACCCGTTCGGGGGTGAATTCGGCCAGCTGGGTGACCGAGCTGAACATCGACTTTCCGTCGGCGAATTCGAATGCGAGGGTGCGACCCGGGTCGCAGGCCCAGGAGTGGGTGCTGCGAAAACGCCGGGTGACCCCTGCGAACGCGGGATGCGGAGGCTCTCCGAGCGAGGCGAAGGCGTCCACCGGGATGCCGAGCGCGGCGAGACCGTCGCCCATGTTGATGGTGCAGCCGCCGGGATGGACGGCCGTGACCACGATTTCGCGCAGGCTGCTGTGTCCGGCGGATCTCGAGACCTGTTCGCCGAAGGCGGCGATGGTCGGCACGGCATCGTAGTTGGACAGACTGTGGCGTGTATCCACCAGGTGGATCATCTCGTCGACGAATCCGTCGAAGCCGAGCGTCACGGAAGGCATCGGTCCGGTATGGGTGCGCAGCAGGGCGGCGAGGCGGGAGCGGGTGGAGGGAGGGGCCATGGGGTCGGACGGTCAGCGGTTCCCGGTCTGGGCTTGCGGGTCCACTGTCGGTTGCATCTGAAGGAATCCGAGGTCAACCGGATGTTCCAAGCGATGCCCGGAACGGGAGAAAAACACGGCGTGATCGCGATGGAAGCCGATCCTGCTCACGACGTCGAAGCCGGGCGGGATCGCCGCCACTCCCATCACGTAGGCGACGCTGAGTGGGGCCTTTGGGCTCAGCCTCAGCGCGGTTTTGACGCCGCGGCGCGAGAGCGCATTGGGGACGGCGGATGCGGCGAGTCCGAGGTGGAAGAAGCTGGTCGCCTCCTCGATGCCGAGCACCCGGTGGTGCCGGCCGTTCCACGGCGGGTAATGCCGGCCTCCGTTGGAGAACCAAAGCACCGTCGATGCGAGCACCCGGGGGTCTTTCAGGGAGAACCAGAGGTATCCACCTTTTGGAAACGTAACTGTGGACCAGGCGGGCTGGAGGGATCCGCGGCGTGGGAGGCGCGAGCAGACCATGGCAAGATCGTCGAACCCGGCTCGGGCAGGATAGGCGGACAGGTCGGTGAGGCCGCCGTCGGCGAGGGGCACGGAATCCAGGGAACGGAACGCCGCGCCGGTGCGAAGGGCGGAGTACCCGCCCTGGGCGGGATCCTCGAAGGGCACGGGACAGACCCGCCCCAGGCGCCAGGGCGAGAGCGCGAGCCGTCCGTCGCCCGACTCGTCGGAAAAGCGGAGCATGGTGTGGTGCCCGAGACTCAGCGGACCGGACATGCCTGAGAGGACGTGGCGGCAGTACACGTTTGTTTCTCCGGGCCGAAGCTCGATGCGTTTCACGATGCGGCCCGGTCTCACTTGCGTGCGAAGCGCGACCTCGAGCATGGCGCGGCCCTGGCGGTCGGAGGAGCGGACGAGGGACCAGCGACTGCCGGCGGACTCGCCGTGGACCGGATGGCGTTCGCCGCGCCAGGGCGTGCCGTTTCCGCCAAACGGGGCACAGAAGAAGTCGCCCCTCAGCATGCGCAGCACGTCCGGTGCACCGGGGGCGAGTTCCCCGGCGGTCCAGGGGGCGACCGAGAACGGCTGGACCTGGCCCGCGTCGGTGTGGAAGGTCACCGGCGCGAGGTGGCCGCCCTCGCAGGTCAGGGCGGCCTCGACGTGGTCCGAAGCGAAAGTCCAGGAGCGTTGTCCCTGGATCTCCGATACATGGGGGGGGCGACCGGGCATGGTGGATCAGAGGGCGACGACTGATTGCGTCGCATGGCTGCGCAGCGCGGCGTCCCAAAGCTCGTGGTGCGCGACGGCCTCATCCGGGGTCGCGCACCCGAAGCGCCCGCCGAGCTTCCCGGCGCGCTCGGCGAGGAAGGAGGCCCACATCTGCTGGAGGATGTCGGGAAATCCAGGTTCGAAGATGCCGCCGGTGATGGTCTTGAACGGCGTGGCAAACCCGAGGTCGACGGAGCTCCAGCTCTGTTCGGCGCCGCGCCGGTAGAGTTCCAGGGTCTTGGGTCGCTTGGTGGAGAAACGCACGCCGCCGTCGGTGCCGAGGATTTCGATCTCCCACGTGTTGGTATCCGTCGGGCTCATGCGGCGGGTCTCGAGAGTGAGCGGCACGCCCGCCTGGCCCGGGAGATCGAGCGTGCAGTGCAGCGTCGCGTTGTCCCAGGTGTCGCAGGCGGCGGTGCCGCCGCGGCCGTCGGGGCGTTCGGTGTAGATCTTCTGGAGCTGGGCGTAGAGCCGGACGGGCTTCCACCCGAGGCGCAGGGGCACGTGGGCGACGTGGAGCCCGAGGTCGTTCATGACGCCGGGTTCGCCGCAGAAGCGCGTCTGGCGCTTCCAGTTGATCGGCTTGGCCGGATCGAGGTCGCTCGAATGGAGGAAGCTGTTGCGCAGGGACAGGAGACGGCCGAGGGAGCCCGAGCGATACTCCGCGATGGCGCGCTGGACGCCCGGCAGGAAGGGAAACTCGGAGGACACCCGGACGAAGCGGCCCAGGCGGACCGATTCGTCGCGGATGCGCCGGGCGGCACACAGGTCGATGCCGAAGGGCTTCTCCGCGAACAGGTCCTTGCCCGCGCGCAGCACGTCCAGGTACAGGGATTCGTGGAGATGGTGGGGAACCGCGACGTACACGACGTCGATGTCGGGGCGGGCCAGCAGCGTGTGATGGTCGGTGTCGAAATGCCGGACGGTCGAAACCTGGCGGAACCAGTCGAGTGCGGCGGCGTTGACGTCGCACACGGCGACCAGTTCCGGGCGAACCGGATGATCGAGCAGTGCGAACCAGCGCCCGAAGGCGCTGGCAACTTCGCGGCCCATGAGGCCGGCGCCGATGACCGCGATGCGCGGGGAGAGAAGCGACGAGGACATGGGAAGATCAGCGCAGCAGGCGGGCCGCCTGGGCGGGCTTGGCTTTGTCGTGAAGCATCATCATGAGCGCCCGCGTGATGGCGGCCGGACGCGGGTGCTGGATGATGTTGCGGCCATAGACGATGCCGCGGACGCCCTGGGCGAGAAGGTCGGAGGTGCGCTGCAGGATGACGTCGTCGGGCACGCGTCCGCCGCCGCGGACGAGCACGGGAATGCCGCCTGTGGTTTCGACGACCCGGTGATACACGGACACGTCGTCGGTGGGATCGGCCTTGATGATGTCGGCGCCCAGTTCGACGGCCTGGCGGACGAGCGGGATGATCTTCTGCGGGTCGCCGTCAACCATGTAGCCGCCGGCCTTGGTGTTGGGCTGGAACACGAGCGGCTCGACCATGAGCGGCATGCCGGCGGCGTCGCAGGCGGGTTTGAGCTGAAGGATGTTTTGGATGCACTGGTCGGTGACCTCGGGTTGGTCCGGGATGCGGAACAGGTTCACGACCACGCAGGCGGCGTCGAGGCGCACGGCCTGGGCGACCGGCTCGGCGATCATCCGCGAGAAGAGCGTGCGGGGAAGCTGGGTTCCGTACACGTTGGCGACATCGGTGCGCAGCACGAGGGCGGGCTTTGGGCGCACGGGTGCGGCCTGGAGATGGTGGGCCTGGCCGAGGGTCAGCTGGATGGCGTCGGGCGCGGCTTCGATCAGCGTGGCCACCACGGCGGGCATGTTTTCGATGCCGGAGAGGAAGGCGGCCTCGTTGAAGAACCCGTGGTCGATGGCGACGTCGAAACAGCGGCCTGTATTGGGATTGAAGAGACGGTTGAGTCGGGCGGATTTCATGGGGAAAGTGGAAGGAGTCAGTCGGCTGCGGCTCGCCTCGGCTTGAGCCAGAGCAAGATGGCCGCGCACACGACCAGGCACAGGGCGGTGGCCTTGAAGACCAGGCCGACGCTGACATGGGCGTCGCGCAGCAGGCCGCCGGCGTAGATCGTGAGGCCGCCGATGAGGCAGCTGAACAGGTTGAGCACGCCGTAACCCGTGGCGCGGGTGCGTTCGTCGACCAGGTCGCACAGGATCGGCATCATGTTGCTGTCGGTGAACGAACGCGCGAAGCCGTAGAGGACCAGGCCGAGGAGCGTGACGTGAAGCAGGTCGGTGACGGAGGTGAGCAGGATTGCGGGCGCAGCGATGCACAGGCCGATGAAGGGAACCAGGATCCGGGCGCGCGGGTTGGTGCGTTTCCAGCGGTCTGCCCAGAATCCCCCGACCAGCACGCCGGCGAGCGCGGCGCCCTGGAGGAAGCCCGTGGCCGAGAGCCCGCCCGCGCCCTGGGACAGGTGAAAGTGACTCGTCAGGTAGGTGGGCATCCAGCCCACGACGCCCCAGCTGGCGAGGCCGAGCAGGCCCCAGAACAGCAGGGCGAGAATGAAGGAACTGTGGCGGAACAGCTCGACGACCGACTCGCCCAGGCCCATCGGGGAACGGTCCGGATGGGAATCCGTGTCGCCGGAAACGGGCCGGTCCCTCAGCAGGAGGGCGACGATCGCGCTAAAGACGATGCCCACGGATCCGAAGAGGATGAACGCGTGCGACCAGGTGGAGCGCTCGGCGATCCAGCCGCCCACGCCTCCCAGGCCCGAGCCGATCATGATGCCGCTCATCTGGATTCCGGTCGCGAGCGAGCGGGTGGTGCCACGATGGTAGTCTGCAATCAGGGCGAGCGCGGCGGGCAGGTAACAGGCCTCGCTGATGCCCATCAGGGCGCGCGTGGCCAGAAGCTGGTCGAAGGTTCGTGCGTGGGCGGTGAGCCACGTGATCAGCGACCAGGCGAGCAGGCTGAGCACGATCACCTTCGCGCGCCCGAAGCGATCGGCAAAGTAGCCGGCAAACGGGCTCAGCAGGCCGTAGACCCAGAGGAAGACCGACGTCAGCAGGCCGAATTGTGCGTCGGACATCGGGATCGCCGACACCAGCGACTCGCGCATCGTGGTGATCGTTACCCGGTCCAGGTAATTCAGGCAGCCGGTGAACCAGAGAAGTCCGACGACGAGCCAGGCGCGGGAGGGAAGTTTTTGGGCTCCGTTCAAGGGGAAGTCGGTTGGGGATGCCCTGGGGAGGGAAGGTGCAGCGGGGACGAACGGTCAGCGAGCGGCGGTGCCGGCGGGAAATCCGCCCGGGACGTCGAGCGTATGCCACTCATCGAGCCGGTGGAACGACGGGGCGCCGAGCGGGGCGGTCGACGACAGCACGAAGCGCTCGGCGTCGGCGTAGTCGTAGCGGCAGAACGCCGCCCGCCAGAGCGAGCCCGTGGATCCCTCGGACCAATCCAGGAGGGGGCGGACGGGGATCACCGCGGCGACCCGCCAGAGTGAGTCCGCGGCGTCGCGCGCCACGGCGTGGTCGACGCAGGGCTCGCGCCACACGTACTGCTCGATCCCCAGGTTGAGCGGGAGGCCGCTGCGGGGGTAGCGCAGTTGCAGGAGGCATTCGTTCGGGGCGATCTGGAACTCGAAGTAACCCGAGCCGGGAAGCGGCTGGATGAGAATTTCGAACACGTCGCCCAGCTCCCAGAGATGCTGGTGGTCGGCTGTCGCCGAAGTGCGGATACAGAGGTCCGGCAGCTCGGCCATGACCAGCAGCCGGTCGTGCGCGGCGGAGAGCCAGACGTGGCCGGGGCGGTGGTCGGGCTCGGGCTGCCAGGACTGACCGAGGACGAGCTGGGTGCCGCGGGCGATGAGTTCGCCTGGATTCTCGAGCAGCCGCCGCGCCGTGACCGGCGGCAGTCGCGGAAGGGAGATCGGTTGCGAAGGTGCCGGAGCCACGGGCGCGTTGCGGGAGGGCGTCATAAGCGGGAGCGGGGGGCTTGTGCGAGGCGGAGGGCGGTCAGTAGCCGATCTCCCAATGGGGCTCGATGTCGGCGGCGCAGCTCTCGGACACCCAGACGTCGGTGCGGAGGGTCTGGAGGATCGACTCGGGCACGCGGGGCGTGACCGGACCGTGGAGCACGAGGCGGGTGACGAGGCGCTGCCAGGACGTGAAGGTCCCGGCGACCGTGATGGCGTGCATGTCGACGCGGTGTTTTGCGCCGATAACCTCGGCGGGACCGATCGTCGCGGCCATAGGTGGGACGGCGGCGAGGTCGCCGCTGGCGCCGAAGCTGCCGTGAAGGGAATTCTGGGCGATTGTGAAGGGACTGAGCCGGCAGATCCGGGGGCCCATGCGTTTCCACTCCGCGAGGGATTTGGCCGCGAACTCGGGGGCGTCGGGTTCGATGAAGGCGAGGTGTCCGGTCCAGCCGGGCCCGCTGTAGCAGACGTCCGCGCCGCCGAGGTCGGCGATCATGCGTC
>JAJXYI010000142.1 GCA_021780625.1 bacterium
ACTTCGACGTCGATCCGGTCTGGGATGTGGCGGCGCGCGCGTGTGAGGAGGCGGTTCACTCGACCTCCGGCGATCTCCTGGTCTTCATGCCGGGTGCCTACGAGATTTCGCGGACCGTGCAGGCGGTGCAGGGGAGCCGCGCGCTGCGCGGGTGCGTCGTGTTTCCGCTTCACGGAGAGCTTCCGCCGGATGCGCAGGACCGGGCGGTGGCCAGGTATGACGCGCGCAAGATCATCGTGTCGACGAATGTCGCGGAGACCTCGCTGACCATCGACGGCGTCACAGCCGTGATCGACTGCGGGCTCGCACGCATCGCCCGATACGACGCGAACCGGGGAATCAACACCCTGCTCATCGAGCGAATCCCGGTCGCCAGTGCGGACCAGCGGGCGGGGCGGGCTGGTCGCACGGCGCCGGGCGTCTGCCTGAGGCTGTGGACGGAGCGGGAGCACGCGCAGCGTCCGAGGCAGGAGCTGCCCGAGGTGCGCCGGTTGGATCTCGCGGAGGTCGTGTTGACGCTCAAAGCGGGCGGCATTGACGATCTACTGGGGTTCCCTTGGCTGGAGAAGCCCGACCCGCGAGCGGTCGAGCGGGCGGAGGGGCTGCTGATCGACCTCGGGGCGCTGGCCGCCCGACGCGGCGGCGGTCACTCGACGATCACGGAACTAGGGCGCCGCATGCTGCGTTTCCCGGTGCATCCGCGTTACGCCCGCATGTTTCTGGAGGCGGACCGTCGCGGGTGCGTGCGCTCGGTCGCGTTGATGGCGGCGCTCACGCAGGGACGGAATTTTCTCCTCCGAGGCGTGCCTAAGGACGTCGATCGTGCGCGCGAGGACCTGCTTGGCGACGAGCCGGAGAGCGACTTTTTCCTGCTGATGCGCGCCTGGCGTTATGCCGACAGGAACCAATACCAGCTCGACGCCTGCCGCCGCCTGGGAATCCACGCGCAGGCGGCGCGGCAGGTGGGTCCGCTCTTCGAGCAATTTTTGGAGATCGCGGAGAAGGAGGGGCTTTCGGTTGCCGAGCATCGGGTCGATGGAGCGGAGGTTCGAAAGTGCGTGCTCGCCGGCTTCTCGGACCACGTGGCGCATCGGCTCGATGAGGGCACGCTTCGGTGCGACGTCGTGCACGGCCGCCGCGGCGTCCTGGCTCGCGAGAGCGCGGTGCAGTCCGCGCCGCTGATCGTGGCCGCGGAGATCAGCGAAGTGGAGGGCAGGGGCGGCGAGGTGAACGTGCTGCTGAGCCTGGGCACGGCGATCGAGGAGGCCTGGCTGAAGGAGTTGTATCCCGACGACCTGGTCGCCGTGCGCGGCGTGGTCTACGACGAACACTCGAAGCGCGTCGTCGCGCGCCGCGAAAAGCGCTTCCGCGACCTCGTGCTCGAGGCGAAGTCCAGCGCGGACGACGTGCCGCTCTCGGAGGCGGCGGCGCTGCTGACCCGCGAGGTCGCAGCCGGGCGGATACGCATCGAGGCCTGGGACGACACCGTCGAGCAGTGGATCGTGCGCGTGAACCGCCTGGCCGAATGGTTCCCCGAGCTCGAGGTGAACGTGCTCACGGAGGCCGACCGGGCGACGCTCGTGGAGCAAATCTGTTACGGCGAGACCAGCGCCCGCGGGGTGCGTGAGAAGCCCGTGATGCCGATCCTGCGCGACTGGCTGACCGCCGAGCAGCTCGCGGTCCTCGACAGTTACCTACCGGAGCGCCTCACGATGGCGAACGGCCGCCGTGCGAAGATCACCTACCACCCCGAGGGCCCCCCGGTGCTGAGTGCGCGGATACAGGAGCTCTACGGCGTCGAGGGTCGCTTCGCGATCGGCCACGGCCGTGTGCCCGTGAAGATCGAGGTGCTTGCGCCCAACCAGCGTCCGATCCAAGTCACCGAGGACCTGACCAGCTTCTGGCGGGACATGTATCCGAAGGTGAAGGCCGAGCTGTCGCGCCGCTATCCGCGCCACGAGTGGCGCTGAGCCGTGCGGCCGTTCAGTCGACGATCATCACCTGGTCGCCGGGGCGGACCCACTCGTGGAGCTCAACCACGTCGAGGTTGCGCATGAGCACGCAGCCCGCGCTCAAGGCCTCGCCGATGCGGGCCTCGTGGTTGGTGCCGTGGATGTAGATGTACCGGTCGTACGTGTCGACCTCGCCCCCGCGGTTCACCCCTGGCTCCAGCCCGCGCAGCCAGAGGATTCGGCTCGTGATCAGGTTGGTCTCCTGGTCGGCGCCCGGGATTTCGCTGAAGTGCTGGCCGGTGGGAATCCGCGAGCGATACACCATGCCGGGCGGTTGCCCCCCGCCAATCCGCTCGGCGATTTCGTGCAGGCCGCGGGGCGTTCCGAGGGACCCTTTTACATTGGAGGGTGGACGGCGGGAAGTGGATATCGGATAGGCTTTTACCAGCGAATTGCCTCGGAAGAACTGCAGCGTGTGCGTGGCGATCCGCACATAAAGGAGCCGTTCTGTGGGCTTGATACCAAGGCGATCACAAGTTTTGGTGACCCATTCGACAGGTGAACTTATGAGCAATGCATCGTCCTTCACGGTAGGCATCGTCGGTGCGACGGGTGCCGTCGGTCAAGAACTGCTGCAACTGGTGCACGAGCGGGCCTTCCCGTTCGCCCGGTTGCGCCTTTTTGCGTCGGCTCGTTCGGCCGGCAAACAGGTCACGGTCGCCGGCAAAACCTACACGGTGGAAGAGGCGAAGCCGGGCGTGTTCGCGGATGTCGATGTGGCGTTTTTCGCCGCTGGCGGTTCCGTCACGCGCGCTCTTGCCCCCGATGCGATCAAGGCGGGCTGCCTGGTGATCGACAAGAGCTCGGCGTTCCGCATGGAGCCCGACGTCCCGTTGGTGATCCCCGAGATCAATCCGCAGGACCTGCGCAACCACAAGGGCCTGATCGCGAATCCGAACTGCTCGACCGCGGTGACGCTCATGGCGTTGTGGCCCCTGCACAAGGCCTTCGGCCTGAAGCGCTATTTTGCGGCGACCTACCAGTCCGTGTCCGGCACGGGGGCGGAGGCGGTGCGTGAGCTCGACGACCAGGTGAATGCCATCGTAACCGGCAAGCCGGTCGTGAAGAAGGTCTATCCGTACCAGATCGCCTACAATCTCATCCCGCAGATCGATTCCTTCGGCGCCGACGGCTACACGGGCGAGGAGAACAAGATGATGATCGAGAGCCGCAAGATCATGGGCCTCCCGAACCTGAAGGTTTCCGCAACCTGCATCCGCGTGCCGGTCGTCCGCGCCCACTCGATTGCCGTCAACGCGGAGTTCGAACGCCCGGTCAACGTCGCCGAGGCCCGTGCGGCCGTCGCTGCGTTCCCCGGGGCGGAACTGGTGGACGATCCCGCGAACCGGAAATATCCGACCCCGCTGGACTTTGCCCGCAAGGTTAAGTGCGGCGTCGGCCGTATCCGCGTGGACACTGCACTGGACAACGGACTGGCACTGTGGGTCAGCGGCGACAACCTCTGGAAGGGCGCCGCGCTCAACGCCGTCCAGAACGCCGAACTTATGATCCGCGAGGGCTGGCTCAAGCCCAAGCGCGCCTGATTTCACCCGGACGCCGGAAGCCTCGCTCCCTCGGACTTCCGGCGTGGCGCGGCAGGATTAAACCCTTGCCAGAGCGCCGAGGCTCCCGCTTAGCTGGGCCCTCTAGCCGGACGGCTAGCTCAGTTGGTTAGAGCATCTCGTTTACACCGAGGGGGTCGGGGGTTCGAGTCCCTCGCCGTCCACCATTCGCACTTCGCCTGCCGCAAATCCCACTCAAATAAGTTCCCATGATGCGCCACACGATCTCGGTTCTCGTTGAAAACAAGTTCGGCGTCCTCGCTCGCGTCGCCGGAATGTTTTCCGGTCGCGGTTTCAACATCGACTCGCTCAACGTCGCCCCGACCCACGACCCCTCGCTGTCCCGGATCACCGTGGTGCTCAAGGGCGATGAGTCCTCGCTCGACCTCGCCGTGAAGCAGCTGCGCAAGCTGGTCAACGTCGTCGAGGTCGTCGACTTCAAGGAGGGACAGGCGGTCATTCGCGAACTGATCCTGGTGAAGGTGAAGGCGAGCTCAAAGACCCGCTCGGAGATCATGCAGATCTGCGACATCTTCCGCGCGAAGATCGTGAACGTCGGCCACGACTCGGTCATCGTCGAGGCGACCGGTGCCGAAGACAAGGTCGGCGCCTTCCTCAATCTTCTGGATCCCTTCGGCATCCTCGAACTCGCCCGCACGGGCGTCCTCGCGCTCAAACGCTGAGTTCGGCTCGCCACGTCTCACAACCACGCATCCCAACCTCAAACGCATCACGAATTCCCAACAGCGGATTCCTTTCAACATGCCTGCCAAAGTATACACCGACAAAGACGCCGATCTCGGCGTGTTCTCCAATAAGACGATCGCCGTGCTCGGCTACGGCTCCCAGGGTCATGCGCACGCGCTGAACCTCAAGGACAGCGGCTGCAAGGTCATCATCGGCCTCTACAAGGGCTCGAAGTCCAGGGCCGTCGCCGAGAAGCACGGCTTCGAGGTGTTCGACACCGCCGAGGCGGTCCGCCGTGCGGACGTCATCATGGTCGGCCTGCCTGACATGAAGCAGGCGGACGTCTACACGAAGGACATCGCCCCCAATCTTTCCAAGGGCAAGTGCCTGCTCTTCTCGCACGGCCTCTCGATCCACTTCGGCTTGATCAAGGTTCCCTCCGATGTGGACGTGATCATGGTCGCCCCGAAGGGCCCGGGCCACATGGTCCGCCGCCTCTACACCGAAGGCAAGGGCATGCCCGCCCTGATCGCGGTGTACCAGAACAAGTCCAAGCAGGCGAAGAAGATCGCCCTCGGCTGGGCGAAGGGCATCGGCTCCACGCGCGCCGGCGTGCTCGAGACGAGCTTCAAGGAAGAGACCGAGACGGATCTCTTCGGCGAGCAGGCCGTGCTCTGCGGCGGCGCCTCGGCGCTCGTCCAGGCGGGCTTCGAGACCCTCGTCGAGGCCGGTTACCAGCCCGAGATGGCCTACTTCGAGTGCCTGCACGAGCTGAAGCTCATCTGCGATCTCATGTACGAGTCCGGCATCGCTGGCATGCGCTTCTCGATTTCCGAGACGGCCAAGTATGGTGACATCACCCGCGGCCCGCGCGTCGTCAACAAGCAGACCAAGGCCGAGATGAAGAAGATCCTCAAGGAGATCCAGTCCGGCCAGTTCACCCGCGAGTGGGTGAAGGAGTACAAGGGCGGTCTGAAGAACTACAACAAGCTCCTGAAGAAGGGCGAACAGCACCAGATCGAGAAGACCGGTGCCCGCCTTCGCAGCATGATGCCTTGGATGGCCAAGAAGAACATCAAGGGCGTCCAGGCCGCGTACTGAGCGGTTCGCGCACCCTCCGTTTGAAGAAGGCGGCCCCCGGGCCGCCTTCTTCGTATCCGGAGTCCGGTGCCGATGTGAAAATTCCGACTCGATTCCCGTTTCCCCGTCCCCGATCCTTCGGCCCATGTCCTCGCTCGTCATTGCCACCCGCAAGAGTCCGCTCGCACTCGCGCAGACGGAAATGGTCGCGGCGCATCTGCGCGCTGTGCTCGGGGTCGAGACCCGTCTCATGAAAATGGTGACAACCGGCGACCGGCAGACCCAATGGTCGCTCGAACAGCAGGGTGGAAAGGGGCTGTTCACCAAGGAGCTCGAACAGGCCCTGCTTCGCGGCGAGGCCGACATCGCCGTGCACAGCACCAAGGACCTGCCCGGCGAAATGCCCGAGGGGCTCGCAATCGCGGGCTACATGCCACGCGCCGATGCCCGGGACGTGCTGGTGCGGCGGGTGGACACGCCGGTCCCCGCCTCGATCGCAACCGGCAGCCCGCGCCGGCGGCTGCAGCTTGCCACGCTCTATCCGAAGGCCGTGTTCAGCGAGATCCGCGGCAACGTCGACACGCGTCTCAGGAAGATCGCCAGCGACCATGTCGCCGATGCGACGATGCTCGCGGCGGCCGGCCTGGCCCGGCTCGGGATCGCGTCCTGGCCGGATCTCGAATTCGTACCCCTGCCGATCGACCAGATGGTGCCCGCGGTCGGTCAGGCGGCCATCGGAATCCAGTGCCGGGCCGGCGAGGAGTCCCGGTTCGCACGCGCCTTCGACGCCGCCACCGCCCGCGCGGTGGTCGTGGAACGCGCGCTCCAGACCGCACTCGGCGGCGGATGTCACACCGCCTTCGCCGCCCATGTCGCGGGCGACACTCTTCACGTGTTTCACGAGTCCTGCGGGCGCCGCAGGTTCGACCTGACCGCGGCCGATTTCGCGGAGCCCGACGCGGCCGCGTCGAGGGTCCTCCACGCGCTCGGCCTCCGCTGAGCCACCGATTCCAATCGCTTCACAATCCTTTCGCAGTCCATGACCAAGCCTTCCCTCTCCGGCCGGCGCATTGCCATCACCCGGGCCTCCGAGCAATCGGGCAGCCTCCGCACCCTGCTCGAGGAGCGCGGCGCCGAGGTGCTGGAGCTTCCCCTGATCACCGTGTCCGCCGAGATCGACAAACAGACGCTCGCCGACTGCATGCTCGAGCTGGGCAGCTACGACTGGATGGTGTTCACCAGCGCGAACGGCGTCCGATTCTTCTTCGACCAATTTCTGCGTCTCTTTGACGACATTCGTTCGCTCGGTCTGATGCGCATCGCCTGCGTGGGCGAGACGACCGCCGAGGCGGTGCGCGCCTACCATCTTCGGGTCGAGTGCCAGCCCAAGCGCGCCACGGCCGAGAGCCTGGCTGACGCGTTGATCGAGACGGGCAGCCTCGATAGCGCAAAGATCCTCATGGTGACCGGCAACCTCAACCGCGACGTCTTGGAGCGGAAGCTCGAGGAGGCGCGTGCTATCGTCGACCGCCTCCAGGTTTACAAGACCGAGCAGACCGACCTGACCAACGACCCGGCGGCGGCGGCCTTTCGCGAGAAGGGCGCTGACGCCGTGCTCTTCGCGAGTTCATCAGCCGTCGAGTCGTTCGCGGCCCAGGGCGATGCCTTGAAGCTCGGCCGAAACGCACGCCAGCCGCTCTACGGGAGTATCGGGCCGCAGACTTCGGAGAGCCTCGGGAAGGCCGGCCTCGGACCGTCGTTCGAGGCTCGCACGCCTGGGCTCAAGGAGCTGGTTGACAGCCTCCAGCAGGCGCTCGCAAAGGCCGGTTCCTGACCGACGCAGCCCCTTCGCCCATGGCTGAATCCTACACCGTCCCCGAGGGCATTCGCGCGCAGCGCGCCGACAAGATCCTGGCGCAGGCGTTTCCGGAACACAGCCGCACTGCTATCCAACGCGCCTTCGATGCGGGACTCGTGTCCTGCTCGGGACGGATACTGGCGAAGAAGGACGACGTGCGCTCTGGCGACGTGATCGAGTTCGCGCTTCCGCCCACCCGGGAGACCGACCTGACCCCGGCTGACATCCCGCTCGACGTGCTGTTCGAGGACGAGCACATGATCGCCCTCAACAAGACCGCGGGCATGATCGTCCATCCAGGGGCGGGCACGGGCGACGACACGGTGGTGCACGCGCTGCTCTCGCATTGCGAGGGCGAGTTGAGCGGGGTCGGCGGCGTGGAGCGTCCCGGCATTGTCCACCGGCTCGACAAGGAGACCTCGGGCGTGTTGCTCGTGGCGAAATCGGACGCCGCCCATCGTGGCCTCGCGAGCCAGTTCGCGGGGCGCGAACTCAAGAAGGAGTACCTCGCTTTGATCGCGGGCGTTCCGGACCTGCTGTCCGGCGTGATCGACAGGGCCATCGCCCGGCATCCCATCCACCGTCATCGGATGACGGTGGGCGAGGGGGGGCGCCCCTCGCGAACCGACTGGGAGCGGGTGGAGGCATTCCCGCCGATCGCGGCGCTCCTGCGCTGTCGTATCCACACCGGCCGCACGCATCAGATCCGGGTTCATCTCAAGTCGATCGGTCACGTCCTGCTCGGCGATGCAGTCTATGGCTGGAAGGCGGACCCGCGCCTCCCGGAACAGCCGCCGCGCGTGATGCTTCACGCGGAACACATGGCCTTCCTGCACCCAATCACCGGAAGGGCCATGGACATCCGGGCGCCTCTGCCTGAGGACTTCCGCCGCATGTTCGAGGTCCTGAGGACCGCCAGCGCTCCCAGGCGTCGTTGAGGACCGTCCGGCAAAAAAGAGGAAACATGGCGTTGCATGCCGCGGGTTGGTTGGATTGAAGTGCCTCCTTTCCCTCTCCCGGCTTGTTCCAGGCGGGGGATATCATGAGCCCATTGCCATTCAAAAACCTCGGCGGTCCGGACGGTTCGCACAGCGCGCTGTTTTTCGCGCGTCTGATGGAGCTCCTTCCCGACCACGTCTATTTCAAGGACCTCGAGGGCCGCTTCTTCTGCATCAACCGGGCTCAGGCGGAGTTCTTCGGACTCGCAAATCCGGACGAGGCGGTGGGCAAGACCGACTACGATTTTTTCCCGGAAGAGTTTGCGCACCAGAAGGACGAAGATGAGCGGGAGATCGTCCGCACGGGCGTCGGCTTCGTGGGCAAGGAGGAGCGCAATGACCGCGACGGGCGCGAGCGCTGGAGCCTGTCGACCAAGCTTCCGCTTTACTCCGAAACGGGCGAGCCGGTGGGGACCTTCGGAATCTCACGCGATGTGACGGACACCAAGTTCGCCCACGAGGCGCTCGAGGCCCAGCATCGCCTGCTCCAGACCCTCATCGACATCCTGCCCTGCCGGATTTTTGTGAAGGACCAGACGGGGCGCTTCACGATCACCAACCAGGCCTACCGCCGCTACCTCGGTTTCGAAAAACCCGAGGAGGTTGAGGGGCGTCGCCGCGACGAGATCGTGAGCGACTCCCATGATGCCCGGGTGGCCGCCGACGATCTGCAGGTGCTTCACTCGGGGTCGTCGATTCTCAATCGCGAGGATCTGGACCAGTCGCCCTCGGGTGAGCGGCAATGGATGCTCCTTTCGAAGGTTCCGTTGGTGGATCGCGACGGCCGGGTGCAGGGCATTGTCGGCATGTCTGCGGATATCACCGCCCAAAAACTGGCCGAGGAGCGGGCGGTGCGGGCACAGCGGGAACTCGAGGCCCGCACGCGGGTGATGGAGTCCGAACTCGCGATGGCGCGCGAGATGCAGCAGGAGCTGATGACCGCGAGCGTGCAGACTGTGAAGGACTCCCTCCTGCGCTCCGCCCGGCTCAATGCCGACATCGCGTTCGCGTACGAGCCCTGCGCGCACCTGGCGGGCGATTTTTTCCAATTGCTGAACCTGGCGCCGACACGGTTCGGGCTGCTGGTGGGCGATGTCATGGGACACGGCGTGAAAGCCGCGCTCGTGACCACGCTGCTGCGCGGCCTGTTGGC
>JAJXYI010000709.1 GCA_021780625.1 bacterium
GTGAGGTCGAACGCGTCAACCTCACCTCCTGTCTCGGCACCTCCCTCGTCGACACCCTGTTCGTCCTCGATGAGCCCAGCGTCGGGCTTCATCCGCGCGACATCGACCGCCTGATTGGAATCATCCGCAGCCTGACGCGCGCGGGCAACACCGTGGTCGTCGTCGAGCACGACGAATCGATGATCCGCGCCGCCGACCACGTCGTCGAACTCGGACCCGAGCCCGGGGCAAAGGGCGGCCATCTCATGTTTCAGGGCCCGGTTCCGCGCCTGCTCGCCGACCGTCACAGCCTCACCGGCGCCTACCTCTCGGGCCGTATGCGGATCGACGCTCCCACCCGGCGCAGGCCGGTCGAACTTCCCGCAACGCCGTCGGCCGATCATCCGCTGCTGCGTATCCGCGGAGCCTCGAAGCACAATCTGCGCGCGCTATCGCTCGATATTCCCCTGCGGCGCCTGGTTTGCCTCAGCGGCGTCTCGGGGTCGGGCAAGTCCACCCTGCTCAGCCACGTCATCCACCAGGGTATGCAGGTCGTGCGCCGCGAGTACGCCGAGGACCCGGCGACGTTCGAAAGCATCACCGCCGACCTGCCGCTCGCCGAGGTCATCCTCGTCGACCAATCCCCCCTTTCCCGCACGCCGCGCTCGAATCCCGCCCTTTACACCGAATCCTGGGAGCTCATCCGCGAGCTCTACGCCGCGACCCCGGAAGCCCAGGCCGCGGGCTTCACCGCCTCCAGTTTCTCGTTCAACAGCGGCGAGGGGCGCTGCGACCATTGCCAGGGGCTTGGCTACGAGCGCGTCGAGATGCAGTTCCTGTCCGACGTCTTCGTCCCCTGCCCGGTCTGCAGCGGAAGGCGTTTCAAGGACGAAGTCCTCGCGATCCGCTGGACCCAGCACAGCGTCTCCGACCTGCTCGCGCTCTCGGTCGACGACGCGCTCGGCCTCTTCGCGACCCACGGGGAAATCTCAACCCGCCTCGCCCCGCTCGCCGAGGTCGGCCTCGGATACCTGAGGCTCGGTCAGCCGCTCAACACGCTCTCGGGCGGGGAGGCCCAGCGCCTCAAGCTCGTCAAATACCTCGCAGGCATCCAGGGCGGACACGGCACCGCCGGCTCACTCATCCTCCTCGACGAACCCACCACCGGCCTGCACCGCCACGACGTGAAGCGGCTCATCTCGGTGCTGCAGCGCCTCGTCGACGTCGGCCACAGCCTGATTGTCATCGAGCACAACACCGACGTCCTCAAGTCGGCCGACTGGCTTATCGAAATCGGACCCGAGGCCGGCGACCGCGGTGGCCTCGTTGTAGGCCAGGGTGCGCCCGAGCTGCTGGCTTCCGGCAATACCGCCACCGCTCCGTACCTTCGTTCCGCGCTCGGTTCGTCTCCGGGCGAATACCCCACCCACTCGGACCTTGGCGCCGAATTCGTCGAAGAGTCCCCGTCCGCCGCGCCCAACGCCATCCGCCTCACCGGCGCGAGGGAGAACAACCTCAAGAACCTCTCGCTCTCCATCCCCCACGGTCAGCTCAGCGTCGTCACGGGCGTGTCCGGCTCCGGTAAGTCGACTCTCGCCTTCGACATCGTCTTCTCCGAGGGCCAGCGCCGGTTCATGGAATCGATGTCGCCCTACGCGCGGCAGTTCGTCGAACAGATGTCGCGACCCGACATCGACGCACTCCACGGAATTCCACCGACCGTCGCCATAGAACAGCGAGTGACCCGGGGATCCAGGAAATCGACCGTCGCAACAATCACGGAGGTCGCCCAATACCTCCGACTTCTCTACGCGCGCCTCGGCGTGCAGCATCACCCCGAGAGCGGCCGCCCCGTCGTTCCGCTCAGCCCCGCCGGACTCAAGCGCCTCCTGTCCCGCACACTCGAGACCCCCGCCGCGCGCCGCGCCGGCCACCTCTACCTCTGCTCGCCCATCATCCGCGGTCGCAAGGGCCACCACCAGCCCATCGCAACCTGGATCCAGAAACAGGGCTACCAGCTCATGCGCGTGGACGGACGTCTCCAGGCCGTGGACGCCTTCACCAAACTCGATCGCTACAAGGAACACGACATCGAGGCCGTCGTCGCCGATCTCTCGCGGCTGGAAGCCGGACGCACCCCGGGCAGCGCGCTCGACGATGCGCTCAAGCTCGGCAAGGGCGCCTGTTTCGTGGCGCTTCCAAACGGCAGGATCCTCTCCTGGTTTTCCACCACGCGGACCGACGCCGAAACCGGGGAGTCATTCCCCGAACTCGACCCGAAACACTTTTCCCACAACTCGCCCAAGGGCTGGTGCCCGACCTGCCGCGGGCACGGGCGAATCTTTCCGTGGATGCTCGAGGAAAAGGACGAGAAGGACGAGGACTCCGAGGCGTTCTTCCGGACCTTCGGCATCGAATCCGGCGAGGAACTCGGGGACATGGGCCGGCTCTGTCCCGACTGCCACGGTACGCGCCTGAACCGCGTGTCCCGCGCCGTCCGACTTCCGCTGCGCACGCGCCCGGGCTCGATCTCCCTGCCCGAACTTCTGGCTCTCCCCGCCGGACCGGCCCTCGACCGTCTCCGTCAGCTCGAACTCGATGAACGCGGCCGCCTCGTCGCCCGCGACATCGTCGCACAGATCGAGGAACGCCTGCGTTTCCTCGAGCACGTCGGCCTGGGCTACCTCGCCCTCGAGCGCTCAACCGCCACGCTCTCCGGCGGCGAGGCCCAGCGCATCCGGCTCGCCTCCCAGCTCGGATCCAATCTCTCCGGCGTCCTTTACGTGCTCGACGAGCCCAGCATCGGGCTGCACGCCCGCGACAACGAGCGGTTGATCGAGACCCTCGTGTCGCTGCGCGAACGCGGCAACACCCTGCTCGTCGTCGAGCACGACGACGAACTCATGCTCCGCGCCGATCACCTCATCGACCTCGGCCCCGGCGCCGGCGTCCATGGCGGCGAAATTCTCGCCCAGGGAACGCCCGAGGAGGTCAAGTCCTCGCCCTCCTCGCTGACCGGCCTGTTCCTGGCTAAGGGCATCGCCCATCCGTGGCGGGGCGCGTATCGAACGGTTGGCGACAAGGACAAGGGCCTCGACTGGCTCGAATTCACGGGCGTGCGCTTCCGCAACCTCGACCACGTCGACCTGCGCCTGCCGCTCGGGCGGCTCATCATGGTCGCCGGCCCCAGCGGGGCGGGAAAATCCACGCTCTTCCGCGACCTCCTCCACCCGGCCGTCTCCCACGCGATCCGCGCCCGCAAGGGCTCGCTGTCCGGCCGGACCTTCGCGCGCCAGTCGGGCTTCGGCTCCGAGGGCGGCGAGGCCGCCGCGCCCGTCTTCGACCGGCTCACCGGGGCCGACGCCTTCAAGTCCGTCATCGAGGTCGACCAGAGCCCCATCGGCAAGACGCCCCGTTCCACGCCCGCCACCTACCTCGGCATCTTCGACCGCATCCGCGAGTTCTTCGCCAGCCTCCCGGAGTCGCGCATCCGCGGATACACCGCCTCCCGGTTCTCCTTCAACACCGCCGGAGGCCGCTGCCCGACCTGCGAGGGCGCCGGTCGGGTCAAACTCGAGATGGCCTTCATGCCCGACGCCTACCTGCCCTGCGACGACTGCAAGGGCCTCCGCTACGGCGCCGAGCTCGACGACCTCGCCTGGAACGGGCGCACCATCGGTCAGGTGCTTCAGCTCACCTTCTCCGAGGCCGCGGAATTCCTCTCCTTCGACACGCACCTGCGCGACACCTGCCGGCTCATGGTCGACTGCGGACTCGGCTATCTCACTCTCGGTCAGAGCTCCCCCACGCTCTCGGGCGGCGAGGCCCAGCGCCTGAAGCTCGTCACCGAACTCGCCAAGGGCCTCCAGACCTACACCGAGCGCAGCCGCGGTCTGCGTCCCCGCCAGCTCTACCTGCTCGAGGAACCCACGATCGGACTGCACTTGAGCGACTGCGAAAGGCTCATCCGCCTCCTGCATGGCCTCGTCGACCAGGGGCACACGGTGGTGGTGATCGAGCACCACCTCGACCTCCTCGCCGAGGCCGACTGGATCGTCGAGCTCGGACCCGGCGGCGGCCCCGAAGGCGGAAAGCTGCTCTACCAGGGCCCACTCAAGGGAATGCTCACGAAAAAGCGCAGCCCGACCGCACCGTATCTGGCGGCAAAGCTGCGTTACTGAGCACTGCCGGGTTGAAATCGCCGGCGATGGACGCACCGCGGATGCCCTCGCCGGCGCGCGCCATCACTCAGCCGAGCCGCCTCACTTGGAAATGTTGAAATTCGTCAGCTGGTACTTGATCGGCACCCGCATCCTCGTATTGACAACCCGTCCGTTCTTCCGGCCGGGCACGAACCGCCAGGAACCGATGGTGGCCAGTGCACTTTTCGCAAATCCGGGATGCGTGGCGCTCAGGATGCGCGGATCCCTGACCATGCCCTTGACATCCACCACAAACCCCACGAGCACCTCTCCCTCGACTCGCGTCAGACGCAGCGCCATCGGGTAGATGGGGCGCCTTATCAATATCGGATAAGGACGCATCGAGCCATTCGCATCGGGTCGGATTCCCGTGCCGTACTTCTGGATGTAACGGGTCTCGTACGGTTCCGTCATCACGCGACGAAACGCGTCTCTGGGCGAGAGTCCTTCATTCACCAGGTCCAGCACCTCCACGGCGTCGGGTTGGTTCGATCGGGCCGCCTCTTCCAGATATTTCCTCGATTGCTGCTCGGCAGCGGGACCCAAACTTCCCCCCATGGCACGAAAGAACGCCACCGCGAGTTGGGCATCTGGATTTCCGGCATCCGCATCCGCCAGCAGCAGTTTCGACCCGATCGCCCGCTCGGCAGGAGAGGTTTTCGGCGACAAATAGGACAGCGCCAGATGAAGCTCGGCTCGATCGTCCGCCTTGTCCGACGACAATCGCAGCCAGGTCCGGGCCAGATCCCGGTCCGCAAGTTTCACCGCGCGCGCCATCACCAGATCCCCGATGAGTTCCTCGGCCTTCGCATCGTCCGACGCGGCGGCCTTCTCGGCATACTTCAACGCCGTGGCCTGGTTCCGCGCCACCGCGATGCCCGCCGCATACATGTCGGAGAGGATGCGCTCCGCGGGCACGTAGCCCCAATCCGCCGCCCGTTGGATCAACTGTGCGGCCTTGGCCGGATCCTTCTCCACGCCCCAGCCTTCCAGATAGAGAAATCCCAGGCGCAGGTTCGCCGGCTCGCAGCCCAGCGCCACCGCTTTCTGGTATTCGCTCCGTGCGTCGGCGAAACTCTGCGGGAGCCCGGAACCATCCTCGCTCATCAGCCCGAGGCGCAACCACGCCGCCCCCGATCCCCGGTCCGCCGCCTGACGGTACCAGTGGGCCGCACGTTGGAGGTCCGCTGAGCCGATTGAGGCGGTTTCGATCGCCTCCGCAGCGGCGAGTGCCTCCCGTTGACCACCGTTCCGAGCTGCCGAAACGAGCGCGGACACGTCGACGTTTTGCTGCGTCGCAAGGGCGGGCGACACGGCGCCCAGGAACCCTACGAGACTCAGCATGCTGGCTTGCATGAGTCGCTTATACATCAGGCCGATATGAACAGGCAGGGCGAGGGCATCAAGCCGTTTGACCGCCCTCCCGCGGATGCGCGCGATTGACAGCCCCGGCGTCCTTGGGCCCAGTCGTACTTCCATGTCCCCGGACGCCGTCCACACTCTGGCTGATCTCGCCTCCAGGAGCCGTCAGGAGCCCTCACTCGCCGTACTCGGCCACCCGATACGGCACTCCGTGAGCCCCGCGATGCACAACGCCGCGCTCACGCGCCTCGCCGCCGCGGATCCGCGCTTCGGCGGATGGCGCTATTTCAAGTTCGACGTCGACCCGGCGGACCTCCACGTCGCGCTCCCGCTTTTCCTCGAGCGCGGCTTCATCGGGCTCAATCTCACCGTGCCGCACAAGGTCGCCGCCTTCGGACTGGTCTCCGATGTGGATGACGAGGCCCGGCCCGTCGGCGCAGTCAATACGCTGGTCGCCTCGAACGGACGCTGGCGGGGCTTCAACACGGACGGTTACGGCATGGAATCCGGAATCCTGCAGGACCTATCCTTCGGATTGAAGGGCCGCACCGTCGTCCTGCTCGGCGCCGGAGGCGCTGCGCGGGGCGCCGCCGTCCAGTGCCTTCAGTCCGGCGTCACCAGGCTTCTGATCGTCAACCGCACCGCCGCCAATCGCGACGCGCTGGTCGCCGAGCTCGCTCCCCTCGTCCGCCAGGGCCAGACTTGCGAGGGACTCGACCCCGCCCGTCTGGGGTCCACACTGGAACCCGGCGCGCTCGTCATCAATGCCACTTCGCTCGGTCTGCGTCCGGACGACGGCGCGCCGATCGACCTGGCGCGACTCCCGAGGCCCGCCGCCGTGTACGACATGATCTATAATCCACCGCAGACGGCCTTGCTTCGTGATGCCGCCCGACTCGGGATCCCCTGCGCGCACGGGCTTTCGATGCTGGTGCACCAGGGAGCCAAGGCGCTTTCGCTATGGACGGGAGCGCGTCCCTCCGACCTCGCTCCCGCGATGGCCTCCGGCGCTCGCGCCGCGCTCGGGTTGTGACCGGTCGTCCGCCGGCGTGCCAAATTGCACCCCGGCCGGATTTCGGGTTTGTGGTGCCCAGTCCCACACGCTGATCATTCAACTTAGAAAACGCAGTTAACAGAAGGAAACGAAGATAACAAAGAAGGCCAAGCCAAGCGATTACACGAACTCACCGAGCCAAAATCCACTGACCCAAACAGTGAATCAATCAAAGCGCTCAATTCTGTATTAAGCAGTTTGTCCTTCGTTGCCTTCTGTTCCATTCAATCGCCGAATTCAGGTTCAAGGCCGCCCAGGAACCCCACGCCCCGATGCTCCAGACGTTTCACGAACTCAACTCCTCCCTTCCCTGGCTCTTCCCCGCGCTTTCCATCCTGTTTGGAGCCATCATCGGCAGCTTCCTCAACGTCTGCATTCTACGCGTCCCGCGAGGTGAGTCCGTTGTCACCCCCGGCTCCCACTGCGCCTGCGGCGCACCGATCGCCTGGCACGACAACATTCCCATCCTCTCCTGGATCCTTCTCCGAGGCCGCGCACGGTGCTGCGGTCGGCGCTTCTCAATCCGTTATCCCGCGATCGAGGCGCTCACCGCCACGCTGTTCGGCGCTTGCTGGTTCCTGTACCCGCCCGCGCAGGCGCTTTGCGGGATGGTGTTCCTCAGCTGCCTCGTCTGCGCCACCTTCATCGACCTGGATCACATGGTGATCCCCAACGGCCTCACCTTCGGACTCGCCGCGTCGGGTGTGCTGCTCTCGATCCTCGTCCCTCAGCTTCACGGAGAAGCCTCCGGCATCTACGTGGTCGACGCCCTGCGCTCGGGCCTCTCCTCCGTCCTCGGCGTGCTCGTCGGCTCCGGTCTGGTGCTGTGGATCGCGCTTGCGGCCGAGGCCATTCTGAAAAAGGAAGCCATGGGCTTCGGCGATGTGAAGTTCGTCGGAGCCATGGGCGCCTTCATCGGCTGGCAGGGCACGGTCACCGCAATCTTCGGTGGCGCAGTAATCGGAACCCTCTGGTTCGCGCTCGCATTTCCCATTTCACATCTCCTCAACAAACGACCGGAAACGATCATGAAGGCAGAGACCCCCGAGGGTCAGCCGACCGAGCTCTGCTTCGGCGCCCAGGTTCCCTACGGCCCCATGCTGGCCATCGCCGGCGCACTGCACTTCCTGGTGCTCCACACCTACGTCGACGCCTATTTCAATCAGATCGCCGTCCTCTTCGCGACGCGATGAGCCCGCCGCACCGCGGGCTCGAAAGTGTATAGACGCTAAATCAACCGGGCCTTCGGCCCACGAAAAAACCCGGCCGCTGAAGGCCGGGTTTGAGGGAATCGATTATACGGGGAATCAGGAAGCAGCTGACTGCGAGGACTCCGAACCGCGAGCCTTCACAAGACCCAGCGCCTTCTTGATGTTCTGCACGCTCGGCAGGGAGATGCCCAACTTCGCGGCGATCTCCGCACCAGACTTGCCGGCGAGGACCATCTCCTTCAACTGCGCCTTCGTCTCGTCGGTGATGCGCGCGCGCTTGCGGGCCTTCTCCTTGCGGGGAGCGGCCGCGGCCTTCTTGGCCTTGCGCCCACGGCGCGAGGACGCGCCAGCCGAGGCAACCGCCTCCTTGACCGCCTTCATGAAGGCATTCACAGAGTCGAAGCCATAGCGACCCGGCAGCGCCGCAAGCTCCTGCGGACGCTCGGCGACGATCTTCGACTCGAGCTCCTGCACCTTGGCCTTGGCGACTTCCAGTTCCTTGATTTTGTCGGTTAACATAAGGACTATATCATCTATATAGCGCCCGCACTCCGCAAGTATATTTGGCAATTTTTATACTACATCTTTGTGTTCCGCATGAAAAACCCGACCAACCACCCCACACAGGCCCCACGCCCAGTCACGCTTCCTGCTTTAATCATGATACTTACAGAATGTTCCTCAACCTTATAACATTTTCGTTAAGAATTTCCGCCCCTGCCCGACCCACATTCGGACGGGTCCGAAACGGCGCCGCTGCTATATATTCGCCCGGCCTCCGCCGGGATCCGCGGCACCGATGGAACTCCACGGCGTTTTCTTCCCATTGAAAACGTCTTTCATCTGTCGCGCCCGAAAAGGTCCCCACGCCGCCCAATCCCGGCGTTGACCCGCACGCGGGCCTCGCACTTAGTCGGCGATTCTTATGACTACGCCGAGTTCACAACCCGAAGTCTCCATGGAAACCATCGTCGCGCTCTGCAAGCGCCGCGGGTTCATCTTCCAGTCCTCTGAAATCTACGGAGGTATCAACGGTTTCTTCGACTACGGTCCGCTCGGCGTGGAGCTCAAGAAGAACATCCGCGACTGCTGGTGGAACGACATGGTGCGGCGCCGCGACGATGTCGTCGGTCTCGAATCGTCGATCATCATGCACCCGAAGGTCTGGGAGGCGTCGGGCCACGTCGCCGGCTTCACCGACCCGCTCGTCGACTGCAAGGTTTCCAAGCAGCGCTTCCGCGCGGACCAGCTCTTCTTCTCCCCCGTCGTCGTCGACGGCGCCACCGTCGGCTATGTCAGCGCTCTCGAGAGCGAGAACACCGCGGGCCAGCTCCAGGAGGCCGCCGAATCCCTCAAGCGAAAGAAGGCCATCCAGGGCAAACTCGAGCCCGTGCAGCCGCGCGACATGACCGAGGCCAAGCCCGAGGAAATCGCCCTCATCCCCTCGCCCGCCACCGGCGAGCCCGGCAGCCTCACGCCGCCGCGCGCCTTCAACATGATGTTCGAGACCTACGTCGGCGCGATGCGCGA
>JAJXYI010000561.1 GCA_021780625.1 bacterium
CGCGCCGAACTTGGCGAGAATCGCCCATTGCATTGGCACGACTTGCAGCCCATGCGAACGCCGCCAACAACAGTGTCCGGACTTTTTCAGCAGCCTGCTAGAGGAATCGCAAGCTTCGACCGCCAGCATCGGGCCGAGAAAGGCAACCATATCGCTGAGGTCGGCGCGGTACGCGCGGATCGTGTTGGGCGCGCGGTTCGAGGTCGCCCTCAGGCAGTCAATGAACAGATCACTCGCATCGGTGAGTGTCACCAAGATAGCCTCCCCGCAGCACCTGAAGAAACAGGGAACGGTGCCGCATCAGAAGCGATATAGGCCAGGCATGCGTTGCGCAACCAGAGACCCGTCAAACATGTCAGCAGGACCCCCAAGGCTGGCAGCGCGCCCAACCTGGGCGCTATGTCCACGACCGACGGGGCCGCATCAGGGGCGAGCCCAGCATGAAGCGCGCCAGCGCATGGTTGGGAGAACCACCCAGAAATACTACCTCGACGTCCGCCCAATGCCCACAACCATCCTTGAACACATCAGCCAAAGGTACGGCATAGGCGAGCTACTCGGCGATCAGACCACTGGTGACCTCCCGTATGTCGTACTCGCACGTCATGGCCAGGACTCGAGCATCTATGTCCCGGTACGCATGCGGTGACGGACGGCACAACGAGCGCCGCATCAAACCCGCTAAGAGCCCTCTCATCGAAAGCCGGAACGCGCCGCACGACCAGATTGAAGTTGTTCCCACCACGCTCAGCGACAAGACGGAACGTGCACGCCTGAGGGAAGAACGAGGCGCACGTCGGCAAGAGGCGAGACCAGAGCAGGGAGAGCCCGGAACGATTGTGGACGAGCAGCAAGAGTCGGAACAGGAATGGGAGCGCGACGCCGTCCTTGAGCGCCTGCACCTCGCCGCACAAGAACAAGATGCGACGCCCGTGCACGCGGGCAAGCTGGCGAGCAAGCGCTTCCTCGTGACGGGGCGGGGGTACCTGCGACTGGACGAACGATACTCGAACATGATGACGGTTAGCGAACTGCAACACCGACCAGACCCACGGACCGACTCGACCATCAACGGGAAACGAAGCCACAGGAACTATCGAGGCCGGGCGCCGCGCGTACGCCGCAAGAGTCCGACGCAACGACCCGGAAGGCAACTCGATGACGAGATCAGTGAATTTCAGGGAACGCAACAGGAACAACGTCGCACACCCAGCCTCGCACACGCCATTTGGCGTCCCGAGAAACACGAGCAGGTGAGAACCAACGCGCGAGGACGCCATCCGCGCAAGTAACGAACAACGAACTAGTTAATAGTTCCTATGGCGATCATCAACCCACGGGCTCAGAAGACCGTGCCGTCACGATATCCGGCTTTGAGGCCGACATCATGTCCTCGGACAGACCGTCTTCGCAGCGGCCGGCTGGTCTCGCGACCCAGTAGGCCGAAGGACGCCTAGCGAACCGTGATGATGGCCGCGAGGTCCTGGCTCGACGAGCGAAATCGTGCAGCCGGGAGGACAGCCGCGCGCGCTGCGAGGCGACGGATTGAATAGCGCAGGAGCCCGGCACAGAATGTCGGCCGAGCAACAGAGTGCACGGGCTCACCCGGGACGCGTGACGCGGCGCTCGGTCGGTCTGCTCCGCCTACGGCTTGAACAGTTGAATGCGCGCGTACGTTGTGATGAGGAACTGGAGGTAGGCGAGGACGAGGCCGATGACGCCGCGCACGCTGATCGGCCATGTCGCGAGCCGCGCAGCACCTCGGTTCTTCGCCACAGCCTGTCGGTGGCTGTTAGTCGGCGGGGTGTCCCCGTCGCGCGGGAGTGGCGCCCGGTCGAGGAGACGGCGTTTGTGCCACGTCATGAACCGGTGGGCGGGGAGCATGTAGAGGATGATGAGCGCTGGGCCGATGCTGTACCAGCAGAGCGCAACCAACCATTCCACCGCCGACTGGTCGAGGTTCTCCCGCCACAAGTAGAGGTTCAGCACAATGTCGCCCAGAAGCAGGTCGAGGATCATCGCTAACCGGCCGTGACCGGAGAGACCCCAGCGCGTGTTCCAGTGATCAACGACTGGCCGACGCCGTCCTGGGCCGAAGAAGAGATCCCGGAGGAGGTAGCCGCAGACGATAGCGTGGGTTCCCATCATGACCAGCATGAAGAGCGACAATCCCTGGACGCCGAGGTACCAGGCGAGGAACCAGGGGCTCGGCTGGCGGACTGTCGCCCAGGCAGGGGCGTTCGCGACGAGCCGCTCCCACTGCCGAAACGCAGCGAGCGCAGGCGAACCCACCACGAGTCGTCGCGGGAACCCATGTATTGAAGGCGGTCGGACCGGGGCCACGGCGACCAGGGCGTTGCGCCACTTCTCAAATTGACCCAGAACGACCTCGTGCTCGAAGTACATGCCCTGCACGAGCCCTGCCAGGACAACAACAGCTACGGGGAGAAGGGCACCCTGCAGGACGACCCGATACCGGCGTTGCGCCTGCTCAATCTCCGACCGGGTGAAGTACCCGTTCTCGACGAGCTGCGACCAGTACACCTCGACCTGGTTGTAGAAAGCGTAGCTCAGCGCCCAATATGACGGGACGATGAGGACGTAGTTCGTCACGTTCGTCGTATCCGGGACGACGTGACCGAAGAACCACGCCACCGGCCAACCGACGAGGAGCGCACCGAGGTAGACGTGAGCCGGCGTGACGCGCCACCGGAGAAGCCACGCGAACGGGTTGTTCCACCGCAACAGTCGCCACGACTGCGGAGGCGCGAGAAGGAACGACGCGTAGAGCGAGTACCCGAAGAGGGTCCGATCGACGCCATGCTGATGACGCGCGTAACCCCGCACCTTCCGGCAGACACGACGTACGGGCGCGCAGAGGCGTCGCCCCCACGAGCAAGCCACTGTCCAAAGCGCACCGCCAAGATGAAGCGCGGCACGCACGGCCCGTTCTCGCCAGTGGCTGATTGCCACTAAATGGTAACACTTAAGAATCCGCGCATCTTACCCGCGCCCCACCATGGAAGCGCCGGCGCAAGGAGAGGAGGTCTCTGACTTTGTCGTAGCGCCCAGTAGGCCAAGCGATCTCGGCGCAGTCGCGGCCCTCTCGGGGCCGATCCTCGGCGTCGGCTCCAGCATGGGGCTCGTCGCGGCGTACCAGCTCTGGCCCCACGCGACGGAACAGTTCATGAACGCGCACCTCCCCATCGTGGCGCAACTCTCTTACTCCTGTTGGCCGCCAGACCACCTTTACGCGATTCCCGGCCTCGCGATCGAGGGGTTCTTCCTCGGCACGGCCGCCGAAGTTCTCATCGGCGCCGCCTTCTTCGCCGCCGGCAGCACCTGCGCATACGTCACCCGACGCTGCTCCCCGCACCAAGATGCGTCGGGAAACAAGCCTCGCACCTAACCCCACGCACACCCAACCGTGCAACCTCACGCCCGGCCGCTGGTGTGCAGGAACGCTCCGAGGTCACCAGTACGTAGCGCCCCGTAAGCGCTCCGCGTCACCGGAGGAGCAACGCAACAACCTGGTCGTGCATGCGGCAGGACTGCCAGCCGCGCGCGTCGGGCAGACGATCACGCGAGAAATGTTCCTTTCCTTTACCGTCCTTTACCCGACCGGGTTCTTCGTTCTGGAAAATCGCTCTCTCCGTTGCGTTCTTGTGGGCGGTGGGCCGGGAAACGCGTAAATCGCCCCTTGGCTACTGGAGGGTGGTGGATAGCATGTCGAGGTCGCTGGTGGTCAGGAGGATGGCGTCCGGTCCGATCGCGTCGCGCGCGGCGCTCTCATGCGCGCGCAACAGGACCAGAGTGGTAAACACGACGACCTTCCTTCCTGGGAGCGTGCCGAGCTTGGTGATGTTCGCGGGAATGTCGGAGCGACCGGTTTCGACCTCGACCCAAACGTCTGCACCGTTGCGTGTCCCGTGGAGGTCCACGGTCTTCCCGCCACCGACCGGAGCCTCGTCCTGGACGGCGTACCCGAGGTGCTCGAGTCGTTCCCTCACGACTGCTTTCCAGTACTCGTGCTCTGGGCCGCCATGACGAGTGCGTTCCCGCAGGAGTTCCTTCCTCTCCAGGTATTCCTCCCCGTGCTTGGTGAGGTTGAGGATTTTGACGAGTCCGGTCGGGGTCGTGACGGGCGTGAAGAGTGCGAGGCCGTTGCGTATAACGTTGTCCTTGATGGTGTTCCCGGTCTTGGGGTTCCAGCCCAGGCGTTCGTAGCGTCGGGTGATGGTGCTGATGGGGTGGTCGTTGATGTCCACGAGGAGGTCGTGCTCTTTTGCGCCCACGACGGGTTCTGTGGGCATCGCCGTCGGCGCAGGCGTTGCGAATCCTGATGTTGTCCATCGCTTGTGCACGGTCGCGTCCGGTACGGTGATGTTCTTCACGGGTTGTTCTGGGAAGGTGAAGAGGAAGGGGCTGTAGTACCGGACGGGGAGCCGGCAGAGTCCCGTGCCCAGTCGGAGCCGTGGGAGGAAGCGCGCCTCCACCTGCATCAGGGATGATGCGAATGTGACGTCGCGGGGGTGGTCGGTGCGCAAGACGATTTTGATGCCGGCGTTCGCGATGAGGCTTTCGCTCACGTCCGTCTGTTGGGTGGCGGCGATGACGGCCTCGCCGTACTCGCGCACCTCTCGGGCGAGGCGTGATGGCACGCCGAGTTCGCCGAGTCGTTCCTTGGGGAAGATGTTGTGGCTTTCGTCGAACACGAGCACGTGCCGCAACGCCTCGCGCGCCCCGCCTCCTTGCTTTCGAAGCAAGAGGACGGCTTGGAGGATGAGGAGGCAGAAGAACGTGCGCTGGTCGTCACCCAGGCCTTCGAGTTCGAACACGACCGGGACGCCGAGGAGGTCTCGCAGGCTCGCTCCGGGCGTGTTGAGCGCCATGCCGAACCCTCCCTTGCTGACCTCGTCCAGGGCGCGCGTGCTCGACTCGAGCCAACCGTACCGTCGGCTCCCGGCGCGGGTCGCCCCCAACTCCGCGGCAAGCAGGTCGTGCGCGTCGCGCAGCGTCGCGCCATCACCACGCTCTCGACGAACGCTCAAGAGCGCCTCGGCGAGGACGTTCCTCGCGCCCTGCATGAGCAGGTAGGCCGTGCTGATGATGTCGCCTAACGCGCTCACCCACTCCTCCGCCCCAACACCGCCTGGTGGCGAGAGCGCGTTCAGGGCGAGCGGCGCACTACTTCGCCCAACGCTGAAGACGACCACGCCCGTCCCTGTCGGGTCCGCGAGGAGGCACCGGTAGTTCCTCTTGAAGTCGAAGACCATGAACGGCACCCCGTCCAGCAGGAGTTGTTGGAGGAGGCCGATGATGAACGTGCTCTTGCCCGTGCCCGTCGGGCCGAGGATGAACACGTGCCGCAAGAGCTCATTGCGCCGAACACGGGCGGGGTACGCGGGGAGCCCGGGGTAGAGGACGTTGCCGAGCGTGTAGTCGCCCTCCCCGATGACCCCGGTGGGCGGGGGGTCCAGGACGAGGACTTCCTCGCCGGACGGGATGCCGAACCGCTTCGCCGCCACGAGCGACAGCAACCCCTCGATTTCGCGCTTGCGCTCAACGCTGGCGGTCTGGTACTCCACCCAGAGCGCGTCGATCCGTGCGCCGAACACGGGGCGCAAGCGCCGGAACAGGTCCGGGCTTTGAACGTCTCTCATAAGAGTTCCTTCGTGCGACGGTGTTCGTGCTCGGTCGTCGAGAGTTCCTTCTCGACGTCGCGCTCTTCCCGCTGGAGGTTCTGCACGTCCTTCCACGTGTCCCGGTGCTCCTCGCGCAACTCCCGTGACAGGTCGAGGCGTTCCCGCTCGACCACCATGCGGTCCCGCCGGTCCTTGTCGGGGAGGTTCTGGTCCTCGCGCGTCAAGTTGAGTTCCTCGTTGCGCAGCTCGCCCAGCTCGCCGTGGATGGCCAGCGTGTTGTCCACACCGATCAGGCGCCGCTCCGCGATCTCCCCCTCGATGCTCTTCAATTGTTCCTTCAGGACCGCCTTCTTGTCCCCATGCAGGGCATCCAGGACGCCATCAAGGTCGTCGGTCACGACGCACCCCGCAAGCCCGCCAGGATCTCGGCGGCAGGGAACCGCCACACTCCCGTGATGGGGTCGAACAGGCGCTCGTACGCGAACCGCACCCGACCAAACAACGCGTCCGGTCGTCGCGCGTCATGCACCCACACGCCCAAGGGCCGCGCGACCTCCCGGGCGACCCGAAGGACCTCATACACGGCCTCGTCGCCACCAACCAGGCGGAGCACAACCCGACCATCATGGCCCGGCGCGACCTCCACAACCGGACACACCCGACCAAACAAGCCAACAAGCTCACCGAGGGGACCGGCGCTTGCCGGCAGGATCACGAACGCCTCAAGACCATGGTCCAGCAGCGGCTGGTAGCGGATGATGTTCTGGCGGAACAAACCCGCGCCGACAAGCAACTCGTGCGCGTGCCGAACGTACCGCTTCCCATTCACGGGCCACCGCCTCGTCCCGCGAGGAAAGAAGCGCCAGACCAAGGGGCCAAGACGCTCGTACGCGCGACGCCACACCTCCTGCAAGCTGCAACGCTCCTCCACCGCCTCGAAGACCGCAGGGACCACGAACGGGTACGAGCGCAACAACCCCTGCTGCTCAGTCGACGCCCGGAAGAATCCGTCCCGCAACGCCTCCACCGGAGCTCGCTGGGCACGAAGGCGACCGTGCCCATCAAGACACTCCACCAAGCGACCGAAGGACTGCCACCCATCACCAGCGAACACGATGGTGCTCGCGTCCGCCCAACCATCACCAACCAACGCCCGCACGAGGCTCTCAAACGCGACCACGGCACCCGTTGGGATGGCGCAGTGCAGGTACAAGCCAGGGCGCTCCAAACCGTGGTTCACCCAGGCCGCGGCGAGCACGACGGGCAAGGCCACCCACCGCTCACTCGCACCGTCGAGAAACACGTGCGCGTGCACCAGACCCAGGGCGCTCAGGCTCACACTCGGGAAGTACTGGAGGCGCGACCCCAACGAACGCTGCCACCGGTACACGGTCCGCTCCCGCACCACGCCCGGCAAGCCGTCCAAGACGGTCGGCCCAACGGGTCGTGGCGCGTCGTGCACTGCCTGGAGGTACGCGAGGACCTGCGGCGAAAACGGACCCACCATAGTTTTCGACACGAAGGAGTGTCAACCGGCTTTAAAGCGCGCGTGACCACTCAGGACAAGAAACGGACACGCGCCCTATATGTACCCACACCACCAGGAGTGGAGAGCATGTGGCCCTTCCACCAAACCCCAACCGCACGACTCCAACACCGACTCCTGCGCCGACTCCGGTACGCGTACCTCATCACCGAGGATCTTCCCAGCCACCAACTCGCCAACGACAACCTCCACCTCCTCGGCAAAGCCAGCCAACAAAGCGCAGACGACGAAGTCCTCTACGAACACTGGGTCGGCACCCCCATGCCACCAGCACTCCACAACGCGACAAGCCTCGAGCGCAAAGCATGGGACGCCCTCCTGCACAAGACGCACGACCTCGTCACCCAAGGCTACTACCCCGACGCGTACCAACAGGAAGCCGAAACGCTCCAACCCATCAGCCACGCCCTCCAAGAACTCCTCCACTACCAGCTCACCATGGTCACGCACCCCGAGCGACCAAACGACGACCACCTCCTGCGCGCCATCACGTCGCGCCTCGACCTATGACCCCCGACGAGCCGTGGGCGATCACCCTGTACAAACGGTACGTGGAACTCTACGGGGAACCCATCGACCAACCCATCAACCCACCACACGATCACAAGGACATCGCCTAAAACACACACTCCCAAGGAACCGGGGAGAGAAGGTGGGGGCTCACCGGCCCGCCCGCACAACGCGGGCACCAAAGGCCGGCCCCCCACCCATCCCATATCACGAGCAACAAAACCACGCCCCAGTCAACAAGGGGCGGTACAACGGAGGTGGTTCGCGTGCTTGAACACGACAAGATCTACAACCAAGACTGTTTCACCGCCAGCACCCAACTCGACGACCAAAGCGTGGACGTCACCATCACAGACCCACCATACCCGAACCGACTCAACCTCTTCCCGGACGCCATGGTGGACGGCCTCGCCATGCTCTACCTCGCGTGCAAGAAAACCAAGAAGTACGTCGTCTTCTTCTGGAACCCCTTCGACGTCCCCATGCCACCACCAGGCTGGCACGAAGTCGCCCGCCACGTGTGGCACAAGCCAGACACGAAAAGCATCACGCACTACGAAAGCATCGTGGTCTGGAGCCGCGAACCCAAAGCGCGCGTGAGCAGAGTGTGGAGCATCCCCATCCTGGACTACCGAAGCCTGCGCGACTGGAAACCACACCCAACACAAAAACCCGTGCGCCTCATCCGGTACCTCCTCGAGCAGTACACGAACGAAGAAGACCTCGTCCTCGACCCCTTCATCGGCAGCGGCACCACCGCCGTCGCGTGCAAATACATGAAACGACACTACCTCGGCTTCGAAAGCGACCCCAAATACGCACAAATAGCCCAAGAACGACTCACCACCAACACGTGGAAAAAAGAAGAACCAACACCAGCCGGCCGAATCCCACCAAGCGACGGCCTCGACGAACCAATCATCACGGACGAACCAACACCCAAGCCACGAGCACCAACAAGAGCGACGAAGAAAAGGGGGAAGTAGGTGCCGGTGCCGGCCACCCTGATAGGCAACACGACGAACCCCACCTCCCCGCGGGCAGACAGACCTGCCCATCGCGGGCGGAACCACTTAGTACGATGAGCCCCCAACCGCCCCCCGAAGCAACCCCATTACCGCACCGGGCCGGTACCCAACGACCGAGTCAGTGGCGCGATGTTCGTGGAGCAGCAGTATCATCGACACGGCCAACGACGCACCGACACGTCCACGAGCAGCCGTTGTGCCTGTCGCATGCAGCACGGGGAGGTCAGGGGTCATGCCACGGACAATCACGCATTTTATGTGGGGGTTTCAACAGCATTTCAGGATTGAACAGCAGTCCGCTGCCGCGGCCGTGTTCAACCGCCTTGATGACAGAGCGTTTCAGCGTTGGGAGGCGATTCTCGAGGACATGCAAGCCGCCTGCGATCGCCACGATTATCACGGCATCGCCGAGGCCGACCTGGCATTTCATCGCATGATCTTCGACGAGGCGGAACTCCCCGACCTGCTGGTCATCTGGGAGACCGGCGGGACGGTGAGCGAAGCGGGTTCGTAGTCACGGGTGGGATCCACGCGGCGGAACGCCATGCGGAAGTCCACCTGGGCGGGCTGGCAGTCGGTCTCGCCCTCGC
>JAJXYI010000226.1 GCA_021780625.1 bacterium
GACGACCTCGACGAGCACCTCCACGGGCGCGGCTATGCGGTCGACCGCCTGCACGGCGACATCAGCCAGGCCCAGCGCGAGCGGGTGATGGAGAAGTTCCGCCGACGGGGTTTCGAGGTTCTGGTGGCCACCGACGTCGCTGCCCGGGGGCTCGACGTGGACGACCTCGAGGTGGTGTTCAACTTCGACCTGCCCAACGATTCCGACGACTACACGCACCGCATAGGGCGCACGGGGCGCGCGGGGCGCTCGGGCAAAGCCTTCACGTTCGTCAGCGGACGGGAAATCTACAAACTCCAGTCGATGGTCCGCTTCGCCCGCCTGAAAATCAGCCGCGGCACGATTCCATCGATCGACCAGATCGAGGAGGCGAAGGAGAATCAATTTTTCGAGAAACTGCGCACGACGCTCGACGCAGGCCTCTATCGCAAGCAGGACCGAATGATCGATCGCCTGCTTGAGCTGGGCTACGCGAGCACGGACATTGCGGCTGCGCTGATCCATCTGCTGCAGGGACCGACTGAGGCGCCGCCGGCTGCGGGCACGGAGGCGTCTTCGGCAAAAACTTCGCCAATGACCGCGACCGCGCCGACCGCGCCCGCTCGGCGTGATCCCGAGCCCGCCGAGGCCGCGCAGCGCCCGCCGGAGGTGCGCCGTCCGGAGACTCCGGTGGAAAAACGCGAGCCGTTCAAACCGGTGCAGCGCGCGGTCGCCCCGACCCCGACACCGGCCCCAGCGGCGAAGCCCGACGTGGAGGGTCCATCCGTGGCCGCCGTCGCCTCGCCCGCCGAACCGGCGACTGCGGGCGCCGAGACGGTTCCGACCGGGGAACCCCGGCGTCCGGCGAAATTCAAACGTCCGCCACGCACCAACCAGGAGGCCGGCATGACGACCCTGTTCTTCAACGTCGGGCGGAAGGACCTTGTGAGCCCTGAAGATCTCGTCGGGAAGATCGCAGGCGTCACGCGCCTGCCGGCCAATGTCGTGGGTTCGATCGACATTCACCCGAGCTATTCGCTTGTGGATGTCGCCAACGATGACGTTCCGCTGATTCTCGTGAAACTGCGCGGCATACGACTGAAGGGTCAGACATTGAAACCTGCGCTGGCGACTGCGGTGAGCCTGCCTGAAGAGTGAGGAGTGGCGGACGGGCGTCAGACTGTGGAATCCGTGCGCCCGAGGAGGGCGAGGGCCCGCGCCGCGACGAGCGGCGGCGGGCGGGGCCTGTGCGGGCTTCCGGCCTCAGGAGAGTTTACCGGACATTCTTCTGGAGGGCCTGCTTGACCCAGACGCCGAAGGATGGGGTGGGGGTGTAGTCCCAACCGGAGATGAGGCAGGGGCCGGCGCTGGGGTGAAAGTCCCAGGCGGTCCAGTTCCAGTGGTGCTGCTCGAGCACGCGCAGGGTTTCACGGTTCCAGATTTCGTCGTTGTAATGCCAGTCCTTGGGGAAGGGCCATTCCTTCTCGGAGGATCCGAACTCGGTGACGATCAGGGGAAGCTTGTCCGCGAAGGACTGGAGGCGGGCCGACCACTGGGCGATCGTTTCGAGTCCCAGGCCTTCGTAGCGGTGCGGATAGGGATGCACGGCGTAAATCACTCCCTGTCCCGTGGGGTCCTTGAGTTCGCGTCCATCGAGGATGCCGCCGACCTCGAAGGCCCAGTTGATGCCACCTGCCACGACGACGTTCTTCGCGCCGGTGGCGCGGATCGTGCGGAAGAGTTCGGGCAGGCCGACGGAATCGTAAGTCAGGGACTCCTTCGTCTTGCGGTCGACTTCGGTGAGCGTGCCGCCCTGGTACCACTCGTCCCAGGTGATGTGGTTGGGCTCGTTGTAGAGATCGAAGAGCACGGCGGGATTGTTGGCGAAGGCGGGGGCGACATGCTGCCAGAAGACGATGCTGTTCGCGTCGGGAAGCCTGTGCTGGCCGATGTGTTTTCCCCACTGGCCGACGTCGGACCAATGCAGATCGAGAATGATGTAGGCATCGTTCGCCGAGCAAAGTTCGACGGCCTTGTGCACGAGTGCGCGGTAGGAGGCGCCGCCGTCGGTCTGGCCGGGAGCCTTGCCGAACCAGCGATCCTGCGAAAGGGGCAGACGGATGATGTTGGCGTGCCAGTCCTTCACGGCGACTCCGATGGAGGTGAGGATGTGGCCCTCGCCGTTGGCGGACCATTCCATGCTGGCGCAATTGACTCCGCGCAGGCGCACGGCGTTGCCGGTGCTGTCGAGCAATTGGTTGCCCTGCACGTGGAGGGGCAGCGGGGCGGCGGAGAGACCGGCGACGAGGGCGGCGAGCGCGAACATCGCGCGGATAACTCGCATCGACGCGAAGGCAGCGCGGCGGATAGGATTCATGACAAAAATGAGGTGGTGGATCGGTGCCGAAGAGTCGGGAGGAAACCTGAAGGTCCGAGCTGTTAAACGCCCCGATTCGGCGCGGCAAGGTCGGGCGCGGAGTATTCGATGAGAACGTTAGGATTCGAGGGACGACGAGGCTGCTTTGTGCCGGGCGCGCGAGTGCGGATTTCGGGCGAAACACCCGGCTGCTCCGACCTGCAATGGCTTCGCATCGGATCAACCCAAATTCGGCGGTTGAATAGTACGGACGGTAACGAAGGGAACGAAGAGCAAGTCGCTTACCACGGAATCGAGAGCGTGGATACGAACACCTGTGAGGAGCTTCGTTTTCGGCACGGCGATCTCATTTAAAAGACGCAATCGAACCACTGAGCGCAGAGCAGGCACTGAGCCAGAATCCCAAACAACTTGATGGGCGAGCGGCTTGAGTGGATTGCCACGCACGCGGTCACATGCCCCCGGGGCCGGAGCTTCGCCGCGTCAGGGGCGCTCGAGGGTTGCCGACATCAGGCCGATGACGACTTCGTTGGCGAAGGCGTGGACGGTGAGCGACTGCAGGGGTTTTGTGGGATCGAGCGCGAGGTCGAGGACCGTCGCGGCGCCGCCGGGAACGGATTTGCCCAGACCTTCGAATTGCACGGGATCGAGCAGGCGGACCCTTCCGGTTTTCAGATCCACGCGCGGCGGGATCGGCTCGGGTCGGGCGAACTGGAAGTCGTCGATAAAATAGTCTTGGTCGATCGGCCACCAGTTCAACGGATTGACGAGCGGCAGGCGTGCGTGGGTGCCGTCGGCGTAGGTGACGACCACCTCTCCGTTGTCGAGGCGGCTCTGCATCCAGTTGGTGGAGCCGGCCATCAGGAGGTAGAGGTGTCGGGCGTGACCTGCGAGCGGCACGATGAGCGAGGCGGGGTAGTTGGACCACTGCGACACGAAGGCGATGTTCGGTGACGTACCCGGACCGGGCGTGGTGAATGGCAGGCCGTTTGGCATCAGGAAACGGCCGTCATGCTGCGCGGCCGCCTCGCGCAGGCCGCTGTCGTCGATGTCCGCCGTGGCCAGCACGCCGCCCGCCCAAGCTCCGATGCCCTGCTTAGGGATTGCCAGCGAGGCGCCCGCGGTGAGGCGGGGGCTGCGGTAGGCGTTGCGGAAGATTTGGGTGACGCGGTCGTTGAATGCGTGGCTCAGATCGACGCTGTCGTATCGGGTTGTCGGCGACACGGGACGGCGCCAGTCGGTCGTAATCGGGACGGGCTTGGTGTCGGCGATGCAAACGGACACCGGCACCCACCACGTGAAGGAGCCGCGGCGCACCTGGGCAAATATCGTGCGGTGGCCGGGGGCGGGGGTCGCGGCGAACTCGAGGACGGGGCCGGTGCCTCGGAGAGCGGGGGTTTGCACGAGGATGTGCTGGGGGTCCCTCCATGAGCCGGTGAGCCCGGCGAGGGCTGACACGGCCGCGGTGCCACCGGGTGAGGCGTCGATTTCGGGTGGGCGAGTTTCGGGCGTTTCACCGGACCAGGTCACGGTGATCGTATGCGATGCGGCGGGAGCGGCGCGGATTTCGATTCTTGGCGTGCCGACGCAATGGGGAATCGCGCGCCAGGGAGCGGGGAGACCGTCGACAAGCACGCCGGCAACGGTGTCCCGACGGGCCGGGAGTTCGAGGGTGAGCGACACCGGTTTTGAGAAGCGCAGGTCGACGTCGTAGGTGTCAGTGTCGCCATTCTGGCGATACGCAAAGCTGAGGTCGGGGTGGACCATTCGTGCGTGGGTCCAGGTTGAGGGAAACCCGGGTTTCAGGCGGAGCTCGCCGTCGAGCAGGTCGGGCTCCACGCCGAACAGGCCCTGGACGATGGCTCGCGACAGGACGCCCGCACCGTCGGCGAAATCGCGCTGGGACTCGCGGCGGTAGACGTCGAGGTAGGTCATCGTACCGACGTTTCCCGGGCAGATGCCCAGGTACATCGTTGCGAGAAGGGTGCCCTTGAGCAGGCGGTAGGCTTCGTCGGGGCGGTCCGCCTGCCAGTAGCCGAGGGCGGTGTGGGCGGTCTCTCCGACGACCACGTTGTTTACCGACCAGGAGTAGGGCATCCAATTTGTAGTGGCGAGCATGGCATAGGGTTGGTCGGCCGGCACGCTAGGTCCGCGCACGGGAAGATGGGCGAGCTGGGTGTCGACGTAGCGCGTCATCTGCCAGGCTTCGAAGGTCGTCGGGATGCCGGCGTCCATCGTGTGGTAGAACGTCCAGAGACCAGCGGCGGGATGAACGAGCTGCAGGCCGAGGCTGTCCCTGAATTCAGCGAACCAGCCGCGACGGGGCAGCCAGAGGTAGCGCCGCATCGCGGCCTCGATGGCGGCGCATTCCGCGCGGTAGGGCGCGGGATCGGCTCCGGCGAGCGGCGCGAGACCGGATGCGCGGTGTTCCTCGTAGGCGTTGTAGGCGGATGCGTAGGTGACGCCGCCACCGTCGTACTCCAAGTCGTCGCTGGCCCAGATGTCGGCATAAGCCTCGTACAGGGGCGCGCCTGCGGGGCCGAAGGGGCGCCGGAACAGCCTGCGTTCCCAGGCCAGGTGACGCCGGATCACGGGCCAGACCTTCCGCGCGAAAACCGTGTCGCCTGTCCAGTCAAGATGACGCAGCACCTCGTCCACGTACACGAGGTTCATGTCATAATGCGAGTGGGAGAGATCGCCATTGCTGTGAAGCGCCGCCTCGCTGCGGGAGAGGTTGGCGGTTTCGTCGGGTGGAGGGACGTGACTGGGGATGGGATCGGTGTTCTGCCTGCCCGCCCAGGTGGTGAAGTGACGTCGGGCGCGGGTGTGCCAGCCGAGCGCGTCCAGGGCGTAGGGCCCGCGCCAGCCCAGCAGTGCGGTGCGCCAGGCGACGGCGCCGTGCATCATCACGCCCTGGTGTCGGTCCCACAACGCCCCGGCCGCGACGTTCAGCGCTCCCACTGCGGCGTTGAGGTAGGGATCGGGCGTGTCGACTTCGACCTGGTTGCGGAGATCGTGAAAATGCGCGTCGGCCCGCGCGAAGACGGCGGGCAGCTCGGCGGCGGTGAATGGAGGAGCGAGTGGGGGCAGCGCCTGCGGCGGGTTGTTGGCTGCTCGCTGCTGGGTGACCTCGCGGTAAATGGGGAGGTCGGTGGACGTCGTGCCTTGGCCGGGCTCGGGGAGGCGTTGGAAACTGAGGAAGCGAGCCCCATGAAGAGGGACTGGCGCGCGGCCGAAGACGACGGGGAGTTCGTGGGAGGCGGATCCCACCGATGCGAGCAGACCCTCGATGGAGGACCACTGGCGAGCGTCCGCGACCGACAGGACGGCGTCGTGCGGAGCTACACCGTAGATCACGGCGGTCTTACCGTGGAGTGTGAAGGTGTTCCCCTGGATCGTCGCGCGATTGCCGCGGCAGTTTTCGGGCGTGAGCTGAAAATAGCGTCCGATGGGAATACGTTCGGTGCCGATATCGCCATCACGTACGCCGCGCACGCCGTTGGCTCCGCCGAAGGCCCAGACAAGGGTGGTGCCGACGGGCAGGCCATCGCCGGAGATCCTGAGGACGAGGCCTTCGGTCTCGGCGGTCGGGATGGCATCGAGGCGAAGAGTCCCGGAGCCGAGACGGGGATCCCGGATCTCATACACCATCATGCCAGGCCGATAACGCGCCGTGATATCGCGGGCTTGGAAGAGCCAGAATTCACCGCCGGGCATCATGAGCCCCAGCCGGAGGTTGCCGCCGCGTCCCGGGAGGTAGAGCGAAAACTCTGGTTCGTCGCCGGTGTCGACGCGGAACGCCGTGTTGCAGCCGTAGAGCGGACGATTGAACCATTGTCCTCCGTTGTGGATCACGAAGTCGTCATGGTCGGGATGATACCGGAGCGGGCGATCCATCTGGCCCGCGAGGTTGGGCAACAGGCCTCGCGCTCCTAGGCCTCCGGCATTCAGCGCGGATGCGAACGCGAGGGCGAGGGAGCATCCGACAAGGCCGTGCCATGCGGTGCGGAGCGGGGTGAGGCGGGGGATCACGAGTGGGGCGGGAGGCGTATCGCATATTCGGAAGGCGAAGGACATTCAAGGCGGTTGAGAGCGGATTGCGGCGAGCTGGTTGGCTCGGTCTGCAATGCATTCCCGCACGGATAGTTCGAGGAATGGGGGCTTCGGTCTGGGAAACAAGCCTCCTTGACCCTTCGGGCGGCGAAGGTCAGTGAGTGCTCCGCATGGAAAATGAGCATGAGGATGTCGTGTTTTTACGGGATTTGGTGAAAACCTCCCGGCAGAAGGTTCATCAGGTGAAGTGGGCGGACCGCGATGGGAGCGCGCGCCTGACGACTCTCAGTCAGGCTGAGTACACGCGACTGAACGCCATGGCCCGCGCACAAAAGATATCGCCAGGCGACGTGCTCCGCCAGGCGGCCTACATCCCCGTGGTGCGCTGAACGCGACGAGGGATTCCGGACCGATCGGACCGGCCACGCGGCAGCGGAGGCAAAAAAGCGGGCTGGAGGTTATCGATGGACGCTCCAAGCGTCTCTGGGTGGTCGCCGTCCGAACCGTGACACGGGGCAGGGAATGGCGACGAATCTCACCATGTTTCAACACACACTGGACGGAATTTTGGAAATACAGTCGGTCGAGGGGCTCTCGGGCGACGAATTATTCAAGGTGCTCGACGCGAACCGTGTGCATGTCGGCCAATGGCATCCGTGGGTGAACGCCCTGCACTCGGTGGAGGACACCGAAAAGCTCATCGTGGCGTGGCGGGCGGTGAATGCCAGCCAGCATGGACTGTTCAATGGCGTGTGGCTGGCCGGGCAGCTGGTCGGCATGGTCAACTATGCGTTCATCGACGGGATCAACCGGTGGGCGGCGATGAGCTATTGGCTGGATGAAGGCCACCAGAGGCGGGGCATCATCACATCCTGCTGCAGGGTTCTGATTGGGCACGGCTTCGACACGCTGAATCTAAATCGGATCACGATAGAATGTGCGGTTGAGAATGCGCGCAGCAGGGCGATTCCCGAGCGCCTGGGATTCAAGGAGGAGGGCATCCTCCAGCAAATCGAGTGGCTAGGCGACCATTACGTCGATCATGCGATCTACGGCCTGTTGAAGGCAAACTTCGTGCGCTGAGTCCGCGCGATGCCGGTGCAGCCCTGCGCTGTGATCGCACGTGGTGTGTTGCCGCGCGTGCCGAAAATTGTCGCCCTGCCCGCCCAGGGCCCGCGGCTGGTTGAAATCCGTGACCCCATTCCTCTGTTGAGACGCCGAGAGGGTTGGCAGCCGGGATGCCGCTGAAGGTTGAGTGCGTGAAGTCTCGCCGCTGGGGGGCGGGCGATCGGGTGCGGGAGTAAGTCGATACGGCCTTGGTGGCGGAGCGCGTCCGCTGCTCAGGGGAGTTTCCCGGACCGGACTCTTTCTCACTAGAAACTAAGGCGGGCTTCGGACTTGCAGGGCCGGTGTGGCTCATCGAGCCTGAAACCCGCTCATGGAAACGCCAAACCGGTCCGTTCGGCGCGCGTGGCTTGTTGCCGCGTCTTGCCTGGTATTCGTCGGTCTATCGATCCTCTTCGTCGATCGCCCCGCTTCATCGTGGGCATTCACCCATCTGCATCGTCCGGCGCTGCCGGTGTCGCTCACGCACATGGTGGATCCGCTCGAACCCGCATCGGAGATAGGGTTGATCTGCGCGGGCCTTGCTGCGGCCTTGGGAGGCTGGAGGCCTGGGAAGCACGGACGCACTTTCATTGCGGCCTGCCTTTCGATCCTGGTGGCGGTGGCGCTCAAGAATGAGCTGAAATTTGTCTTTGGCCGCACCTGGCCGGAGACCTGGGTGGGCAACAATCCCTCGTGGATTCGGGACCATGTCTTTGGATTCGACTTCTTCCACGGCGGCTCGGGCTGGGCGTCGTTCCCTTCCGGCCACACTGCGCGGATGGCGGCCCTGGCGTCGGTGCTGTGGCTGAGGTATCCCCGCTTCCGGTCCTACGCAATTGCGCTGGTGGGGTTGGTCGCGGTGGGGCTTTGGGGATGCAATTTCCATTTTGTGAGCGACATCATCGCGGGCGGTTACCTCGGCTGGTGCTGCGGAGTCGGCATGGTGGCTCTGGTCTGCCGGGAACCTGGGGAGTCAGCGTCCCGGACCTGAACAGCGGCGCCCCTGTCGGGGGCCGGAGGCCATGGGCGTTGCCCGATCGTGGATGCAGGGGGCTCGTGCGGACGGATGGAGTCTGGGCAGGTGGTCCGGCCGGCTTGCGATCTGCGAGACTCCGATTGAGGATGATTGCCTGCGACCTGCGACTGTATGCACGCCTGGGCGACCATCACATGGATATTGCTGGGACTGAATTTGGGACCGATCGTCCTGGCGGTCCTGACTTGGCGGCAGTCGCGGGTGCCTGGAGCGCGTGAGCTGGCGGCGGTCATGTTTGCCAGTGCGGTGTATGTCGGTTGTTCCGCGCTCGAGGCATCACCGGCGCTCCAGTCCTATGTTTTACTCCTCAAGGACCTGGAGTTTGTGGGCATCGTTTTGTTTCCGCCGTTGACGGCCTGTGCGTCCGTCGACTTCACCGGGCACGGCGACTGGCTGCCCAGGCCGGTGCGGGTGGGCCTGTTTGGCTTTGCCGGATTCAACCTCGCGATGAAGGCGGCGGATCCCTGGCTTCATCTTGTCCATCGAGAAACAACCCAAGCAACAGGGACAGGCGGAAAAAAGGCAAAAATGATTGACGTTGCGGCTCAATAAAGTAAAAGAGATTTAATGCGTCGACCGAGACTGAAGCTGGATGCAAAGGAAGAGGAGGCGTACTATCACTGCATAAGCAGGACGGCGGGAGGGGAGTGGCTGTTGGGAGAGAGGGAGA
>JAJXYI010000704.1 GCA_021780625.1 bacterium
ACCGGACGTAGCATGTTCTAAATGTCAGCGCGACAGCGGGAAGGGTGTGTATGGATTTCCTTGGTACGCGACCTGCAGCAGGCGTTGATCTCCCCAATCCACTCCTCCCGCGCCATGTCCATCGACTCAATCTCTTCCAAAACCACTCCGCTTCAGCCGGGCGACGCCCTCAACTTCCGCAAGGCACGCGCCGATTTCCAGGCCCTCTCGAGCGCGTTGCAATCCAACGACCTGACCGGCGCCCAGCAGGATTTCGCGTCGTTGGAGAAGGATGCGCCTGACCTCGCGAGTGCCGTTTCGAGCGCCCCCTCGGTATCGGGCACGACCCCTCTCGACAGTTTCAAGGCGCTCTCAAGTTCGCTCCAGACGGGCGATCTCGCGGGTGCGAAGGCGGCGATGAACGCGCTACAGCAGAACATCGCGAGCGACACGGTGATGCATCACGGCCATCACCATCACAAGGCCTACGCCGCGACGGCGGCCAATGCGGCCGCCTCGGGCCAGCTCGCCGGTGTGGCCGGCGTTGCGCCCGCCTCGTCGGGCTCGTCGCTCAACGCGTCGGCCTGAACGGGCCGACTTTCCACTTCCAGCGCAGCAAACGGTCTTCGGACCAGAATCAGCCCTCCATGTCCATCTCACCCATCAACTCCAATTCGCAGATCGGCCTGTCCGGTCTTCCCCAGTCGGGCCATCCGCGCCGCAAGGATCTCAAGAGCCTCGTCGATGCGCTGCAGTCCGGCGACATGAGTGCCGCGCAGACGGCATTTGCGCAGATGTTGAAGGACAACCCCAAGCTCGCTGCGGCGGTCAACGGGAGCTCCTCGAGCTCGTCGTCCTCCGACAATCCGAAGCTGGCCGACTTCCAGTCGCTTTCGGCCGCGTTGAAGTCGGGCGACCTGTCGTCGGCGCAGAAGGCGCTGGCGTCGCTTTTCAAGGATGCGGCTCCCACGGCTGGCGGCCAGCCTCCGTATCACGCTCTCGCCGGCGCCTCGGGCATGTCCTGAGGTCAGGCGTGGCGCGCTCGCCTTTGAGACGCGCCTGCACTCGGTTCGCGCATCCCCGGGGCTTCAATCGGCCCCGGGACTTTTCATTTCGGAGTGAGGAGCACCGGGCGCCGATGCGTCGCCGGCGTGCGGAGCCTGGGCCGGTGGGGTCGAGGCGTGGCCCACGACGGACTCCGGCGGCTCGCCCGACAGGATCCGGAAAATCCTCAGCACATCGCCGCGTTCCGGGGCGTCGAGCGCCGCGAAATGCGCCGCGTGGATTCGGCCGAACTCGTTCATCTCAACCTTGGACGAGGAATTGAACAGAAGCTAACGAAGGTAACGAAGAGGACTCGGGAAGGCGAAATCGACAGTCAGGGCAATCGTATTGGTCGATATCATACCCAAGTGCCGCTGCTCCCGGTGGCCATGTTTTCCGGGCTCTCCGTTGGGCGAGTGTGATTGCGGGAAAAGTCGGACCGTTCGCGCCCGTCGGCGGGCCTAGTGCTTGCCCCACCACTCGCGGAGCTGCTCAACGAGGTGGTGGACGGTGGAAGGAATGGCGTCGATGAACTCGCGTGTCTGGTGTGGGAAGACGAACCAGAACACCAGGAAGATGATGAACAGCGAGAACAGGCCGCCTCCACCGCATGAATACGGGCTGCGATAGAGGATGAAGTGCCGCGCGGCGCGGATGGGCCAGGTCAGGACGTGACAGAAAACAACGAGGAGCAGGATTCCGATCCAGAGGTGGACGCCTGCGGGGAGGGCGAGTCCGAAAATCGCACCGGTGAGGATGAGCGACAGGATGCACGCCGCGCAGAGGATTCCCAAAATTGCCTCGATCAATCCGAGCAGGGAGGCGGAGGCCCAGCCCTCGAATCCGGGTGCGGGATGTTTCGACCAGTATTGGTGCCAGTTCTGCTGGCATTGGGCCATGTTGGAGCGCACCTCCCATTTGAAATTGCGGCGCCATTCGCGCATCTCGCGCTTGAACTTCCGCTTCCAGGCGCGTCGTGCGGCGCGGTCGGAGAATCCCTTGGTGGATTCGTAGTAGCCGCGGCGGGCGCGGCGGATGAATTCCTGGGCGGTGGCGGTCGCACCGTGCGCGGCGGCTTTCTCCGCCGCCGAGTCGGCGACCGGAATGATCAGCATCATGACGACGTAGGCGAGGGACCAGAAGCCGGCCGAGGCGATCGCGAGCAGGACGAAGATGATGCGCACGAGCGTCACATCGATGCCGATGTAGGCGCTGATGCCGTTGCACACGCCCGCGATCATGGCTCCTTCGTGGAGCCGGTAGAGCCGGCGGGTCTGTCCGGTGGAGGTGGAGGCGGACTCGTCCGCCGAGGGAGGCTGGTCTGACGCGGCACCGCCGGTGCTCCCGGCCCCGGGTGGGGTGGAGGCGGCGCCTTCCGATTCCGTCCCGTCGTTGACCGCGCCCATCTCGGAGATCGCGGCCTCCACTTCGCGTGCGGTGACGACGGTCTTGTAGGCGGAGAGCAGCACCCGGAACTTGTCGGCGATCGCCTGTTCGATGTCGGCGATGATCTCGTCCTTGTCCGGATTGCTGGCGAGGGTGGCGGCGGCGGACTGCAGGTAGGCGCGGAGCGCCTCGTATCCATTTTCCTCGAGCTGGTAGGCGTTACCGTTGAGGTTGACGGTGATGACTTTGTTCATGGCTGGATGCGGGGCCGCGCCGGGCTTCAGGAGCGGCCGAGGTTTTTGACGGTGTTGTTGATCTTGTCCCAGTACTCGGAAGTTTCGCGCAGCTGGTCGCGACCCTTCCCGGTGAGCTTGTAATACTTCCGGGGCGGGCCGGCCTCGGATTCGCGCCACTCGTACTCGAGCAGACCCTCGCGGCGCATCTTGCTGAGCAGCGGGTAGAGGGTGCCCTCCTGTGTGGCAAATTCGGTCGTGCTGAGGTGCTTGAGGATGTCGGCCGCGTAGACCTTGTCCGCGGAGATGATCCTCAGCACGAGGAACTCCAGCAGACCCTTTCGGATGGCGTAGAATTTTTCGTCGATGCTCATTGCGGCGGTTTGAATCAAGCTTCCTTGGTGAAGCAAGGTAGTGTTAACGGCAAAGGTGTCAAGCCCTGGAATTGGGTCGTCGCGGGGACGGGTCGTGGGCGGGAAAATCGGGGATGCTGCGGAACCCGTCCGGCGGAGGCCTGTCGGATCGCGGCAGATCACGCCGTACACTACGGCGGGATCGATTAGTTGAAGCTGGACCTGGCGGGGCTGCGTTCGCAGCCCCGCCTTGGCTTTTTCAGGGCCCGGCGTGTCGGATAATCGGATACAACCCGTGCGCGCTTCAGCCCTTGCGCGAGAGGACCTGTGGGGCGGCCTCGAGCTGGCCTCGGGTGACGCCGAGCTGGTTGATGAACTTGAACTCGCGCCAGAGGTCGGCGCCGGAGATGCGACCGGCGAGAAGCTCGCGGTAGCGCTCGAGGGTGCGGCGCACCTCCTCGGCGGGTTCGTCGACGAACTCGACGCGGAAGCTGCGGGCGCCCAGGGCGAGGAAGCGCGGGAGGAACTCGGCGCCGGTCTGCGGGCGGTTGTTGAACACGGTGTTGCGGCAGCCGGCGTCGGCCTTGAGCGGAAGCAGGGCGCCCACGCGGTCGCGCAGCTCGACGCGGTGCTTCTCGCAGGGCCGGCCGCAGTCGTGGTAGTCCTTTCCCGACGACAGGAAGGCGCAGAACACGCAGTGCTCCATGTGAAACATGGGCATGTGCTGGTGGAGCGTGATGTCGAACCATGCGGGCGGCGCGGCGGAGAGCAGGGCCTCGAGCTGGGCGACGTTGAGGTCGTAGCTCGCGGTGACGCGCTCGAGGCCGTGGCGCTCCAGGTAGTGGCGTGCGGAGAGCGGGTTGGCGATGTTGAGCGGGTAGTCGCCGCGCCGGCGCACGCCCTCGAAGAAGCGCAGGTGGTCGTAGTTGCGGATCAGATACCCATCCGCCTCGGACGAGAGGACCTGCCGGAGGATCCAGTCCTCGCCGGGTTTGTGCACGCGGGGTCCGGCGACCCAGATGGAGGAGCCCCCGGAGGGCCCGGCGCCTTGCAGCTCGCGGAAGCGGCGCACGGCGTCGCGGTAGTGCTTCGGGTTCTCGAACTCGCAGTACACAGTGCGCACGCCCGCCTCCCAGGCGGCGTCGATCTGGCGGGTGTGCCGGACGAGGGCGATGAGCTCGGGGGCCTCCGGCGCAGTGCGCTCGGGGGCGGGGGTGGAGAAGACGGCGGCCGGGCCGAGGCGCAACGTCCAGCGGCGCGGAGCGGCGCGCTGGCGGTCGATCTCGGCGGCGAGTTCGCGACGGAGACGGTTGAGCTCGCTTACGGGAAGCATGAGGCCGGGTTCGACCTGCGAATCCAGGCGTCCGAGCGCGAAGGGCGTGCCGCCCAGGCGACCGAGCTGGGCCGCGAGGCGCTCGCGGGTGAGCGGCTGGTTGGCGGCCGCGGCGAGGGGCACGGAGGACTCGGCGCGGGCGATCGAGCCCTCGTCGTCGCGGGCGATGACAGTGAGCGGCGTGCCCTGGGCGCCGTGCGCCTCGAAATGCAGCGGCCGCTGGTAGCGGATGCGCTCACCCTCGAACGTGGAGCGCAGCTCGCGCTCGAGTGCGGGGTCGCTGGTCTTCCAGAGGAGATTGCCGGGCCGGATGCGCGCGAAATCGACGTCGCCGCGTCCGAAGCGCAGCACGGCCTCGCGACCGTGTGGCTCGACCTGATACACGCGGCCGCCCTGTTCGCCCTTCTCGGGCGAGCCCGCGTCGAAGACGATGCCGTCGCCGGGCTTGAGCGGGGCGGAGAGGCGGGCGACGACCGAGTCGCGGTCTACGCGGGCAACCTCGCCGAGGAAGACGCCGCGTTTGGTGCCGAAGCGCGCGTGCACGAGGGCCTGGTTGTCGGTGCCCCGGAACCAGCCGGTGTAGAGTCCGCGGGAAAACGACATCTGCAGCTCGTAGGCAGGATCGGAGCTGGGTTGGGCCTGGGCCGGCGCCTCGGCGCCCGGTTCGACGGCGGCCCAGGCGCGGTCGAGGGCGGTGCGGTAGACCCGCGTGATGCTCGCGACGTATTCGGGACTCTTGAGGCGGCCCTCGATCTTGAACGAGGCGACGCCGAGCCGGACGAGGTCGGGGATGACGTCGACGGCGGCGAGGTCCTGGGGGCTGAGAAGGTATTTGCGGTCGCCGAGGTCGACGCGTTCGCCGTCCGAGATGAGCTCGTAGGGAAGTCGGCAGGCCTGGGCGCATTCGCCGCGGTTTGCGGAGCGGCCGCCGAGCGACTCGCTGGTGAGGCACTGGCCGGAGTAGGCCACGCAGAGGGCGCCGTGCACGAAGACTTCGAGGGGTAGCGCGGAGCCGGAGGGTTCAAGTCCGGAGTCCCCGAGCACGCCCTGGGCGCGCTGGACGGACTCGATGTCGCCGAGGTTGTTTTCACGGGCGAGCACCACGAGGTTGGCGCCGAGGTCGCGTGCGAAAGCGACGCCGGCGTCGCTGGTGACGGTCATCTGCGTGGAGCAGTGGATCGGGAAGTCCGGGGAGAGCGTACGGATGAGTCGCACGATGCCGACGTCCTGGACGATGGCCGCATCGACGCCTGCGGCGATGACCGTGCGGAGGTACTCCTCGGCGTCGGGGAGTTCGGGCGTGAAGACGAGCGTGTTGAAAGTCAGGTAGCCGCGCACACCGCGCCGGTGCAGGAATTCCATCAGTGCGGGCAGGTCGGCGGCGGTAAAGTTCTTCGCGCGCATCCTGGCGTTGAAGCGATCGAGCCCGAAGTAGATTGCGTCGGCCCCATTCTCGACGGCGGCGTGCACGCACTCCCAATCGCCGGCCGGGGAGAGCAGCTCCGGCTTGTGGCGCGCCGCGCGGGCTGGCGCCTCGGCGGTGGCTAGGATCGGTGAAAAGTGGGACATGGAAGGGCGCAGGCTCCTGCGGCAAACGGGACACAGCGAGGGAAAAACTTCAAGGCGCCAGCGCTGGGCGAGGCGTTCAGCGCGACGTGATTCGGGCGGGCGCCTTTTTCGTGTGTTCGCGCAGGATGCCGAGGAAGAGCTCGGCGCCCTTCGTTTGGTAGCGGAGCGGGTGGCGCGCCACGGCGATTTCGCGCGTCGGGCTGCGGCCGGACAGCGAGTGGCTGATCAATGCGGCGCGATCCTCCCAGGTGATCACACCCTGGGGCAGGATGCTGATCCCGAAGCCCGCGGCTACGAGCGTCTTGACCGTGGCAACCTGGGCGCAGGTGGCGACGATGGTTGGCTGGAAGTCGTTTTCGCCACTGAACCGGTGGATCTCCTGGGCGAGCGTACTGCCGCTGCCCATCATCACGAAGCGCTCCTTTTTTATGTCGTCCACCGAGATGCGCGATTTCGAGGCGAGCGCATGTTTTTTTCCAACGACCACGAGGAGGGGTTCGGAAAAGACGGTTTCGACGCTGAGGCCGGGATTGCGGACGGGCAAGGCCAGGATGGCGAGGTCGAGCACCCCGCCTCCGACGTCCTCCACGAGCTTCTCGTGGAAATCCTCGTGAACCTGGATGCTCAGCTGGGGCAGTCGTTTGGCGGCAAGTGCGATCAAGGGCGGGATCAGGGACGGGGCGAGGGTGGGGATGGCTCCGATCGTGATGCTGCGCTCGAAGCTCGAGCTGTCCTTCAGTTCGCGAAAGGTATCGTCCACTTCGAGGAGAATCCGGCGGGAGCGTTCCAGGAAGGCCAGACCCGCCTCGGTGGGCACGGCTTTGCGACCGAGCCGGTGAAACAGCTTATGGCCGAGCTCCTTTTCGAGGTTGATGATCTGTTGGCTCAGCGAGGGCTGAGCGACGTGGCAGCGCTCTGAGGCGCGGGTGAAGTTTCCCGTTTCAGCGACAGCCACGAAGTAGCGGAGTTGCTGCAGTTCCATAGTTAAAAACGATCGATAACATAGAAAACAAATAGTTCAACTATAGGAAATCGGGTGTAGACTAGGCCCGTGCTCAGAAATGGGCACACAACCAACAGAACCTATGAAGAACAAAGCACTAACTGCACTGCTCATCGGCGTCGGAGTCCCGGCGCTGGTTTGGCTGCTCGCCAGTGTCGAAGTCAATCTGGTGAAGATTGATACCGTCATTGCGTGGGCGTCGGTGGGTGCGCTCGGAGTGATGGCGCTGATGGAATATCGGCCCGCGCTCAAGCGCATTCTAGGCCGCTAACGAGCTGATCGTTAGCTGCTTAGCTGCATAAATCAGAAATACCTGGCCGGGGTCCGCGAGGACCCCGGCCTTTAAATTTTCAGGGTCCGAGGATCAGCGAGCCTGCCGGGCGGACAAGCAGGGGACGCAGAAATAGCCAATCCAGTCTCACTCAGAGACTCAGAGTCGCAGAGAAAACGGTCGCCCGGTCGGAGGGAGCGGCGGGTTGGACAACCCGCCCTGCCGACCGATGAGCACTCGAAAACGCAGTTGGATCAGAACCAAAAGATGTCCGCCGTAGCCTTGGCGAAGGTGGAGGTCTCTGTGGTTGAATTGGGTATTCGACGGGGCCGCTTCCGCGGGGCTCAGCTTCGTTCTTCCCAAAGCTGAGCAAGATTGAGCAGTGTTTCGACTGACTTGCTCATGTCGTTGACGCTGACCCACTCGCGCTGGCTGTGGACCTCGTGCATGCCTGTGAACAAGTTGGGAGTAAGCAATCCGCGGGCGGTCAGATTGGATCCGTCCGTGCCGCCACGGATCGGGTGATAGTTGGGGGTGATGCCGGCCCGCCGGGTGGCCTCGCTGGCGATCTCGACCGGGCGCATGTCCTTTTCGAGCCAGTAGCGCATGTTTCGGTACTGCTCGCGGATCGTGAGCGTGAAATGGGCGTGCGGCTCGGCCTTCTCGAGCTCAGCGACGATGCGGCGCAGCTCGGCGCGATGGCGTTCGAGTCCATCGAGTTCGAAGTCGCGGAGTATCATGCGGATCGTGGCTTTCTCGGAGCTGCCCTGAACATCCAGCGGATGGATGAAGCCCTGGCGGTCGTCGGTGGTCTCGGGCGCGCGGTCCATCGGAAGGGCGGCGAGGAAGCGACCGGCGAGACGCAAGGCGTTGACCATCCTATTTTTGGCGAATCCGGGGTGAGCGGCGACTCCCTCGATCTCAAGAACGGCGGCATCGGCGCTGAACGTCTCGTAGTTCAACTCGCCCAAGGTCTCGCCGTCCAAGGTGTAGCCGAAATCCGCGCCCAGCTTCGTCAAATCGAGCTCGGTCATGCCGCGGGCGATTTCCTCGTCCGGATTGAAGCAGATTCGGAGCGTGCCGTGCTTGATCTCAGGGTGGAGGAGCAGGTGGCGGCAGGCGGACATCACGATGGCGACGCCGGCCTTGTCGTCGGCTCCGAGCAGGGTGGTGCCGCTCGCGGTGACGATGTCGTGTCCGATCGCGTCGCGCAGGTGTGGAATATCTTCCACGGTGAGGCGTTGCCTCGGATCATCGGGCAGCACGATGGGCTTCCCGTCGTAGGCCCTGTGCACGAGCGGCTTGGCGGCGCCGGGCAGGTTGGTGGCGGTGTCGACGTGGGCGAACCACGCGAGGGTCGGGACGCCACTCTTCGGCGAGGTGGCGGGGATGGTGGCGAGCACGTAGCCTTGGGGCGTGAGTTCGACGTCGCGGGCGCCGAGGGAGCGCAGCTCGTCGGCGAGCAGTTTCAGCAGTTCCCATTGGCAGGGCGTGCTGGGCACGGTCGGCGAGGCGTCGTCGCTGCGTGTCTCGATGCGCACGTAGCGGAGGAAGCGTTGGAGGAGGTCTTCGGCGTCGATCTTCATGGGTCGTTGCTAGACGAACGGAACGGGCGCGGGAAGGCGGAACCTGCGTTGCGGAGGCGCCTTTTCTGGATTGCGCTGGGCCGGAAGGCCCGAAAGAACCCACGCCTCCTATGCGTATCCGCGCCTTCAAAGGACTGGTTCCCGTGCCCGCGCTGGCCTCCGAGGTGGCCTGCGTTCCCTACGACGTCGTCGACGCCGCTGAAGCCGCCGCGCTCGCGGCGGGCAAACCCAACAGCCTGCTTCATGTCGACCGCGCCGAGATCGACCTGCCGACGTCCACCGATCCCTACAGCGCGGAAGTGTACGCCAAGGCCAACGCCAATTTCCTGGGCCTGCAGAAGTCCGGCGCCCTGGTGCGCGAGAGCGAGCCCTGCCTCTATCTCTACCAGCAGCAGATGGGAACCCATCGCCAGCGCGGACTCGTGGTGGTCTGCAACGTGGAGGACTACGACGCGGACCT
>JAJXYI010000058.1 GCA_021780625.1 bacterium
ACGGGAGTATCGCCCGGCAGAAGCATGCCGGCGCCGACGGTCGAGTTCGTGCCGGGCTCGATCAGGATGAACGAGCCGGTGAGGCGGTTGTTGGAATAACCGTCGTAGAACAGCGGCTTCGCCGTGCGGATGCGGATGGCCCCCAAGTCGTTCATCGCGAGCTCGGACGGTGCGGCCTGCGGCTCCAGGGTCTCGATGTCGAGCCGGTGCTCGATCTCCGTGACCATCGCCTGGACGGTGCTGCTCGTGTGCTTGAGAAGATACTTCTTGCCGCGCTGAAGCGCACGCGGATGCATCCAGCAGACCTTGGCATTCAGCTCGGTGCCGCCCGAGGGAAGCGACTCGAGGCCGACGATCATGTTGCCACGGCTTACGTCGATGTCGTGCTCCAGCACGAGCGTGACGGACTGGGGGCAGAAAGCCTCTTCGACCGGGCCGTCGAAGGTGTGGATTTCCTTCACGGTGGTGACAATGCCGGCCGGCAGCGCGAGCACCTTCATGCCGCGCTTCACGATGCCGCCCGCAATCTGTCCGCTGAAGCCGCGAAAATCGTGGAGCCGGGCGTCCGTGGGATTGTTGGGCCGGTTGACCCACTGCACCGGCATGCGAAAGGCCTGCAGGTTCCAGTCGCTGCCGATGTGCACGCTCTCGAGGTGGGCGAGGAGCGTGGGGCCCTGGTACCAGGGCGCGTTTTTCGAGGGCTCGACGACATTATCGCCGTGCAGCGCGCTGATGGGGATGAACTTCACGTCGTTGATCCCGAGCCGGGGAAGGAAGGACTCAAACTGGTCGCGAATCTCCAGGAAGCGCTGCTCGGACCAACCCACGAGGTCCATCTTGTTGACCGCGACAACCAGGTGCGGGATGCGCAGCAGCGAGGCGATCGCCGTGTGGCGGCGGCTCTGCTCGATCACCCCGGCGCGGGCGTCGACGAGCACGATGGACAGGTTGGCCGACGAGGCTCCCGTCACCATGTTGCGCGTGTACTGCACGTGGCCCGGGGTGTCCGCGATGATGAACTTGCGCCGGGGCGTGGCGAAATAGCGGTACGCGACGTCAATCGTGATGCCCTGTTCGCGCTCCGCGCGCAGGCCGTCGGTGAGATTGGCGAGATTGATCTGGCCACCTCCGGTGATGTCGGCGGAGCGCTCCAGCGCCTCGATCTGGTCCTCCATGAGCGACTTCGAGTCGTAGAGGAGGCGTCCGATCAGGGTCGACTTGCCGTCGTCCACGGAACCGGAGGTGTTGAAACGGAGAATGTCGATGGGATGCATGTGGTCGGACGGAGCGGGATTCGAGGCGCGAGAAGCGATAACGGCCGGCTGTGCGCCTGGCGTGTGCGGCTCGCTGACGCTCGCGATCATGTCGGTGTTTGAGATCATGGCTGGCTCGCGGGGCTCGTTTGGGCGGGATACGGCGCCAGGCGCCCTTCTGGATTCCCGCTTCTCGATCCTCGCTTCCTTCGGTTCAGAAATAGCCCTGCTTTTTTCGGTCTTCCATGGCCGCCTCGGAGGCCTTGTCATCGGCGCGGGAGCCGCGCTCGGTGACACGCGCCGCTGCGATCTCCGCGATGATGTCGTCGACCGTCGTGGCGGGAGATTCGACGCAGCCGGTGCTGATGATGTCGCCGATGGTGCGCACGCGCACGGTCAGCTCCTCCACGCGTTCGCCGGGCTTAGGCGGCTGCAGGTCGTTCACCGGCAGCCACTGGCCGTGGCGTCGGACGCACTGGCGACGGTGGCTGAAATAGATGGTGGGCACCTCGAGTTTTTCGCGGTGGATGTATTCCCAGACGTCCATCTCGGTCCAGTTCGAGAGCGGGAACACGCGCATGTTTTCCCCTGCGTTGAGGCGGCCATTGTAGAGGTTCCAGAGCTCGGGGCGCTGGTTCTTCGGATCCCACTGGCCGAAGCTGTCACGGTAGCTGAAGAACCGCTCCTTTGCGCGGGCCTTTTCCTCGTCGCGGCGCGCGCCGCCGATGCAGGCGTCGAAGCGAAACTCCTCGATCGCGGCGAGCAGCGTGGGGATCTGCAGCTTGTTGCGGCTGATCTCGCCGGGGGCCGGCACGGCAATACCCTGAGCGATCGCGTCCTCGACCTTGCGCACGATGAGCTTGGCGCCGAGCTGCGCGGCACGACGGTCGCGAAACTCGTTCAGTTCGGGAAAGTGGTGTCCCGTGTCGACGTTGAGCAGCGGCATCGGGAGCTCGGCGGGCCGGAAGGCCTTTTCGGCGAGGCGGAGCAGGCAGATCGAATCCTTGCCGCCGGAGAACAGCAGGGCGGGGCGTTCGAATTCGCCCGCGACCTCGCGCATGATGTGGATCGCCTCGGTCTCGAGATGCTGCAGGTGGTCGAGGTGGTAGTTGGACATGGTCGGTAGGGACGATGTGTGGGCCGGAGCGGCGGCCGGCTCGTGGGTCGCGGCCGGATGTTCCAGGACGGGAAGGGAGGGCGTGCTCACGCGGTTGCGGTGGCTGCGGCCCGTTTTCCCCAGGCGGCGTGAAGGCCGCACTCGCGTTTCTCGTCGGCCTTCGCCGGGTCGAAGTAGTCCCACTCGTTCGGGAGCTGGTGGGTGTTCAGGTACGCGTCGAGATCCTGGTCGGAGTGGTGGAAGAACGGGCTGACCTTCAGAGTGCCGAAATTCTGGTCGGGGCTCAGGATGTCGAGCTCCGCGCGGTTCGGATTCTGGACCTTGCGCAGGGCCGTGATCCAGACCTTCGGGGCGAGCTCGCGCATGCCCCGCTGGAAGGGTTCGAGCTTCATCAGCGCGCTGAAGCGCTTGAGTTGCTCCTCGTCGTCGGGCCCGGGGATCGGACCGTGGATCGCATCGCGATGTGCGGCAGTGATCCGGGGGACGTAGGATTTGAGGTTGAGCCCCAGCCGGGTCCGCAGGTCCTCGGCGTGGCGATAAGTCGCGGGGCGGTTGTATCCGTGGTCCACCCACAGCACCGGGATGCCCGGTTCGACGCGGGTGGCGACGTGGAGGATCGCGGCCTCGTAGGGGCGGAAGTTCGTCGAGACGATGGCGCGGCCGCCCGCCTGTGCGATGGCCCACCGGACGATGTCCAGGGGGCTCTTGGCGCGAAGGTCGGCGTTCAGGGCTGCGAGCTGCTCGGAAGAGTACATGGGAGGTTGAATTCGGGTGCGAGGCGCGAGGGGTCGGCCCGTGCCGACCCTTGCTTTCCCCGGCGTTCGAGTGGGCTCAGGCGGACAAAGCCTTGGCTGCGTCCTGCTCCGGCCAGACCACACGGGCGACGAAATCGCCAAAGCGCTCGTGGCCGATGCGCTCGTCCTTCCAGCGCAGGAGCAGGGGTTTGAGTTCGGTGATGAGATCCTCGCCCTTGACCGAGGCGCGGTACTCGCGGTTGAGCCGCTGGAGGTCGCCGCCGCCGCCCAGGAGGATGTTGTATTTGTTGGGCGCGCGACCGACGAAGCCGACCTCCGCCATGTAGGGCCGGGCGCATCCGTTCGGGCACCCGGTCATGCGCACGATCAGGTCCTCGTCCTGGAGGCCGAGTTCCTCGAGGGCTCCCTCGAGCTGTCCCAGCACTTTCGGGAAGAAACGTTCCGACTCGGCGAGCGCGAGGCCGCAGGTCGGGAGGGACACGCAGGCCATGGAATTGAGCCTGACCGCGCGCGCCTGGTGCTCGATGGGAATACCGTGCTCGGCGAGCAGCGCCGTGATGGCGTAGCGGTGTTCGTCGGAGACATTCGCGACCAGCAGGTTCTGCGTCGGCGTGAGCCGGAACTCCGGATGATAAAGCTCGGCGATCTGGCGCAGCGCGGTCTTGAGGCGGCGCTTGCCGTCGTCGCGGATGCGGCCGGTTTCCACGTAGAGTCCGAGGAACCAGCGGCCGTCGCTCTGCTTGTGCCAGCCGAAGAGGTCGCCCTGGCGGTTCAGCTCGACCGGACGCGTCGGCTGCAGGCTGAAGCCCGCGCGCTGTTCAACTTCGGCGCGGAACCACTCGACGCCCCGCTCCTCGAGCACGTACTTCAGGCGCGCATGCTTGCGGTTGGTGCGGTCTCCGGAATCGCGATACGCCATCAGGACCGCCTTCGCGACGTCGACGACCTGGTCGGGCGTGACGAAGCCGAGCTCATCGGCAACGCGGGGATAGGTGGCTGCGTTGCCGTGGGACATGCCCTGGCCTCCGCCGACAAGGACGTTGTAGCCGAGAAGGCGCGTGGGATCGGCTGGATCCGCGATGGCGACGAAGCCAAGGCAGTTCGAATAAACGTCGGTATCGTTGAGCGGCGGAATCGCGAAGGCGGTCTTGAATTTGCGCGGCAGGTACTGTTTGCCGTAAAGCGGGTCCTCGAACTGCTGCTTCTCCTCCTTCGAAAGAGCCAGAGCCTGGCCGTTGACCCAGATCTCGTGGTAGGCGCGCGTCTGCGGAATCAGCGCGTCGCTGACCCGGCGCGCGTCGGCGATCACCAGATCGGAGAGCGGACTGCGGGACGGTGTCGGCGGCGCCATCACGTTGCGGTTCACATCACCGCAGGCGGCGATCGTCGTCACGAGGGCGTCGTTCAGACCCTTCACCAGGGCGCGCAGGCCCGACTTCACCACGCCGTGCCACTGGATCGACTGGCGCGACGTGATGCGGAGCGTGTCGTTGCCATGCGCGGTCGCCAGCTTGTCGAAGGCGAGGTACTGCGCGGCCGGCACGACACCTGCAGGGATGCGGGCTCGAATCATGAACATGTACTTCTTGCCCGTTTTCCTCAGGTCGCGGTCGTCCTGTTGATAGATGCCGTGGAACTTGATGAACTGCCCATCATCCTCGTTGATGTGGTCGGCCGCTGGATCAGCCAGCGTCTCCGCCAAAGTCCCCGCCAGGGTGGGGTCGTTGAGCTTAAGCAGCTCGTTGTGGGTCGGTTGTGCCGTAGTAAGGGTGCTCATTTAAATTAATTTATAACCTGACTAAAGAATAAAGTTGACGGCAAGTCAAGCCTTATCATCATATTCCTAGTATAGATTATGACTAAAGATTCGCCCAAGGTGTCGCTGGTCGGTGCAGGTCCGGGAGATCCGGAGCTGATCACGGTGCGTGGCATGAAGCGCCTCCAGTCGGCCGACGTGGTCATCTACGACGAGCTGGCGGGTGCGGAGCTGCTGGCGTTCGTGCGCGACGATGCGGAGCTGATCTTCGTTGGCAAACGCTGCGGCAAGCACGCGATGGAGCAGGAGCGGATCAATGCGCTGCTCGTCGAGAAGGCCCGCGAGGGCAAGCGAGTGATCCGTCTGAAGGGCGGGGATCCGTTCATCTTTGGCCGGGGAGGCGAGGAACTGGCCGAACTCGTCGCGTCGGGAATCGCCGTGGAAGTGGTGCCAGGCGTGACTGCCGCTGCCGCCGCCGGCTCGGCCGCCGGCGTGCCGCTCACGCATCGTGAGTTGTCGTCTGGCGTGATCTTTCTCACGGGCCACGAGAAACCCGGGAAACCCGAGTCGTCGATCGATTGGCATGCGCTCGCCGCCACGCGCATGACCCTGTGCATTTACATGGGCGTGAAGAAGATCGCCTCGATCGCCGAGCGGCTGGTCGAGGGCGGACTCGCCGTGGACACCCCGGTCGCGATCGTGAGCCGGGCAACCTGGGCCGACCAGCAGACGCTGCTGGTGACGCTTTCGGAGCTGATTCGCGAGGAGCATGGCGAAGTGCCCGCCCCCGCCCTGGCCATCATCGGCCTCGTGGCTCGTTTGCCCCGGGTGGTGGCCGAACTCGCGGCCTCTGCAGGGCGAGTGGACTCATCCGGCGCCGCGACTCCCTGAATCAGGCCATCGGTTGCTCGTTGTCGGCCAACAAAACCCGGGCGCGATCCGCCAGCAGGCGGACCAGCCCGGGATGATCGCCTAGCAGACCGGTCATGTAGGGCCGAAGGCCCGCGTGCGCCTCGGCAGCGGATCGGCAGATTCGTGCGATGTCGCCTCCCGGTCCCGCATGACGACCGGGCGAAAGGAAGAGGAGGGAGACGACGACGACCCCGTGGTCAAAATCGGGAAGTGCGAACGCTCTCTCCAGAAGCGGCTCGTTGAAATCGTAGGCCGCGCCCTCGCGGCGCTCCATCGAAGCAGCGCAGACGGCGCGCACACGTTCCCCGAGCGCAGAGCTAAGGCGGGCGGCGAGGCGGTCGCGCAGGGCGCCCAACTCTGGTTTGGGGCTTCCGTGGTCGACCAGGATCAGCGCAGGACGTCCGCCCATCCCGTCGGACGAAAGTGCGGCAATCGACTCAAGGGCACGGTCCTGCAGCATCGCCGCGATCCGTTCCTCTCCACCGCCGGGCGCGGCGAGCTCGGGCGCGACGCACACCCGCAGGCTCGGCTCAGCGGCGCGCACCAATTCGACGCGCGAAGGAAGGTAGTCGGTGATCGCGCCGCTGGGTCCGAAGAACAGTGGCAGGACGATGAAATCGCGTTCGCCCTCCGCGACGCGGCGCCGCAGCCAGGGCTCGAAGGTTACCGCAGGAATCCCATCCAGGGCCTCCGCGGGCACCTTGTCGGAATGCAGGAGGGAAACTGGCTCGACCACGGAGCCAAGCTGGGCCGAGAGCTCGGCGGAAATGCGCCGGAGGTTCAGTGTCGCCGCCGGCTCGAGCGAGCCGTTGTCGACCAGCAGAAGCCGTGGCGCTCGGGCGGGCATGAGACTCAGTCGACGAGGGTGCCGTAAAGGGCGGCCGTGGAGAAGCGCTCGACCTTCAGGTTCACCAGCCGCCCGATGTGCTCCGGCGTGGCGTCAAAATGGGCGATGCGGTTTCCCCGCGTCCGGCCCGTGTAGCGGAGTCCCTTCTGGTCGGGGCCCTCGACGAGCACCTCCTGCGTGGAGCCGAGCAGCGCTTCGTTGCGGCGGAGGGAGTTTTCCTCGAGCAGGCGGAGGAGTTCCTGGTTGCGCGCCTCCTTGACCTCGTCCGGCACCTGGTCGGCGAGCGTCGCCGCCGGCGTGCCGCTGCGTATCGAGTATTTGAACACGTACGCCATGTCGTAGTTGGCGCGGATGAACAGGTCGCGCGTCTGCTCGAAATCCTCGTCGGTCTCGCCCGGGAAACCGACGATGACGTCGGTCGAGATGTACATGTCCGACCGCACCGCCCGCAGCGCGTCGACGATCTCGAGGTAGCGCTCGCGGGTGTACGGGCGGTTCATGGCCTTCAGGATCCGGTTGCTGCCGGACTGCAGCGGGAGGTGCACGTACTCGCAGAGCTTGGGCAGGCGCCCATAGGCCTCGATCAGGTCGGGCCTGAAGCCGCGCGGGTGGGGCGAAGTGAAGCGGATGCGCTCGATGCCGTCGATCTCGTGCACCTTCTCGATCAGCTGGACGAAGGGCGTCACGCCGCCGGTGTGCGCGTAGTCGCGGCGTCCGTAGCTCGTGACGATCTGGCCGAGCAGCGTGATTTCCCGCACGCCCTTCTCGGCGAGCCCGCGGCACTCGGCGACGATCTCCTCCATGCGCCGCGAGCGCTCATCGCCGCGGGTCTTGGGCACGATGCAAAAGGCGCAGTCCATGTCGCAACCCTGCTGGATCGAGACGAAGGCCGAGACCTGGCGTTCCTCGAGCACGTGGTCGCGGATGGTGTTCTGGGAGCCGGGTTCCTCGTCGATGTCGACGATTGAATGTCCGATCGGCACGCCCGAGTCCTTTGCCGCGCGCAGGTTGTCGAGATAGTCGGGAACCTGATGGAATTTCTGGGTCCCGACGATGAGATCGACGTCGGGAAGCTGGTCGAGCAGGTCCGCGCCGCGGTTCTGGGCCATGCAGCCGAGGATTCCCAGGATGAACCGGGGCTGACGTCGCTTGCGCCCGGCCGCATGGCTCGCCTTGCCGATCGCCTTCTGCTCCGCCATGTCGCGCACGCTGCAGGTGTTGAGCAGCATGATGTCGCAGGTCTGCTCGTCGGAGACGATGCGGTAACCGCGGGCGCGCAGCATCGCCGCGACCGCCTCGCTGTCGCGCTCGTTCATCTGGCACCCGTAGGTTTTGATATAGACTCGATTCACGTGAAGCCCCTGCAGACGCGCGGAAAGACGCTCAAAAACAGCCAAATGTCCAGCCCCGGCCTTGGGCTGCCCGATCGGCGGCGAAAAATGCCGGGAAACCAAATCGGTTCGCCGTGGGTCTGAGGGGCCGCGGCGCTCCAAGGCCTCCGATCTCATGCTTTTCAACCGCACTTCCGTTCTCCACACTGGCGCCGTGCGCCCCTCCCTGCTCCTTCTCGTGCTCGCGGGCCTGGCCTCGCTTCCGGCCCTTGGAGCCGACACCGACAGCTCGGATTCGAAGACGCAGCCCGCTCCCGCCACGCAGCCCAAGCAGGACGATTCGCTCGATCCGGACCAGCTTTACGCCGTGGGCAAGGCCCTGTTCGACCGCTACGCCCCCCCGGAAATCAAGGCCAAGTACGAATTCCCGAGCAAGGAACAGTGGGACGCCTTCCTCCCCCGGCTTCAGAAGGCTCTCAATGGCAATTCAATGCAGGACCTCGCTGCGCTGGAGCCGGAGGCTAGGCGGGCGTTGCGTTATCTCGACAGCGTACCGAATGCCTCCGGCCTCGCTGATTGGCTCCGTCAGCGTATCGAACTGATGGATGCGGCGCGGGCCCTGAGCCAGCCCGTTCCCGAGACGCCCGCTCCGCTCCCGCAACCGCCCGAACTCGCGCCCGCTCCAGGACCGACCCCGCCGCCTGTGCCCGCTCCGGAGCGTCCACCCGCGCCCCCGCCTCCGCGCTCCGGCTGGAATATCCCGGCCTATAACTTCTTCTATGCCCGACTTCTCCAACGGCCTGCACCTGCCGACGCCGGTGAACTGATGCCTGTGCTCGTCCGCGCCTTCACCCTAGAGCATGTGCCGGGAGCGCTGTCGTGGATGGCCGAGGTCGAATCGTCGCTGAATCCCTCCGCCAGGAGTCCCACGGGGGCCAAGGGCCTCTTCCAACTCATGCCCGATACCGCAAAATCGCTGGGCCTGAGCACTTGGCTGCCCGACGAACGCATGGAGCCCGACAAGTCGGCCCGCGCGGCCGCCCGGCTGCTGCATTCCCTGTTCGGCACCTTCCACAGCTGGCCCCTCGCGATCGCCGCCTACAACGCCGGCGCTGGCCGCGTGAAACGGATACTGGCCAGCCATCCCGGCGCGAAATCCTTCGCCGACATCGCAGGCTCGCTCCCCGTTGAAACGCGTCTGTACGTGCCAAAGGTCCTCGCCACGATCGCCGTGCG
>JAJXYI010000109.1 GCA_021780625.1 bacterium
ATCTCGGCGGATTCCTTGCGGAAAATCAGCACCAGGCGGGCGGTCTCCCGAGACAGCACGTGGTCTTCGATAGGCAGGTGGATCGAAAAGAAGCTCGTCGCGACCGCGATCGTGTCGGACAGCGACTGAATGGCCACGTCCTTGAGTTCGATCCGGATGGGATCCTTGATCTGGGCGAAATCCTGACGGGTAATCTCGACCCAGCATTTCCTGTCTTTGACCAGAAAATCCCCGCCTCCCGTGAAGCCTGAAAAATCCTCGCTGAAGCATTCGGTGAGTTGATCTTCTCGGCCCGCATACATGCTCAGGTAGTCATCCAACAATTGTCGGATTTGTTGGTGGGTACTTGGGTCCATGACAGATTCGCGATTGAAGCCGGCGGGAATGGACGTTTTTGGAAAGTCACACCCCTCACACCGGAGCATCACGGGCTGGCATGTCTCCGTCCAGATATTCGACGATCAGGACCTCTACTTACCGCGGGGAGACGGCATCACTGCAACGGCCCTCACCCAAGGCGATGCGGCTCGGCGTCACAGCGCTCCCATGCACACGACATGCGATAACGGGCAACACGCCTGGATGTATCGTGCCTGGTCAGGGGGTCTCTCCGACCCTGTACAAGGCCGTCAACCGATGGTCTCGGACGACGCCGGCCAGGGAAGAATTGGAGCTGATGGGGATGACCGTCTGTGGAAAGGTGACGGTGCGCGTTGCGGAGCGGACGGTTTCTTCGTGGTAGACGGGGCCGACGCCCAGCTTGCAATCGTAAATCTGGACCTCGTCACCCGGGTGAAGAACCTCGGGAAACTCCAGGGCGACCGTCCTGCCCTTCGTGAATTTGCGAACGACCGAGCGCGGGTAGTGCATCGCCCGGGTGCTCCCGTACACGGTGAAGTCGCCTGTCTTGAAGGCCACCGGCTGGGCCAGAATGTAACGCATGAGGGGCCCAAAATCGGTCGTGGCGGCGTCGGCGACGGTGTCGTTTTGCAGGATGGTCAGGGAGCGGGTGTTTTCGAGCACGTGTTGAATATGGGCCTGCTCGGGCCTGGAGAGGAGCGTCCACCACAACGTCGTGTTCTTCTGCGAGGGCGCCGGTTTGGCGGCCCAGACGTTGAAGCTGAGCATCCCGGGTCCGCTGAAGAGCGTGTCGCAGTTCAGTATGCAAAAATCGGTGACCGCGGCATATTCGGTTTCCAATGTGGTGGGCAGGCGTATCCACGATGCCGTCGGGTAGGGAAGGGCCGTGCCCTTCGCGTAGGGGACGGCGATGCAGGCCGAGACCTCAATCACCTTCGCAAGGGCGAGACCGGAAAGGAGGTAGCCGAGCGGACGGCTCTCGAGCAGCCCGGGGACCTGGGCGAGGGAGTCGCGCACGTGCGACAGCACCAGGGGGAACACCAGAAACACGCCCCAGGCCTCCTGGATGCCGCCGATGGGATAGGCGTGCAGCATCTGGAAGAGCAGGACCCAGGCTACGAGCGAGGTGTCCTCCTCCACCCACAGCCACAGCCACGGTGCGGTGAAACTGAATACGAGCCCGATGGCGCGGTAATCCATCACCATGAAAATCGCGGCGCCCAGAAATGCCGCGTGCAGAATCCGCAGGGCGTGAAACCCCCTCGGGGGGAGTTTGCCGAACCGATGCAGCAGACTTGCGCCCAGCCCGAGGACGATGGAGGCGACCGTCCCCGTCCTCCAGTCCACGGGGTAGGAATAGTTCAGCGGGTGTTTGATGGCGTCCAGCACGGTGCCGTGGAGAATTCCCGTCCACGAGGTGCCCTGGCCGTGGGTGTAAACAAGCAGGCCCGTTACGACGGCGAGCGTTGCCGCGGCGTACTTGAGAAACTCGGCCGGTTTTGGCGCCGGACCCTTCTCGCGGAGCAGGATCGATAGCGTGCCTCCCAGGATGCTCGCGTCAAAGATGAGGACCCACTGGTCGAGAAGCAGGGCCTTTGTCAGAAGGAACAGGGCGAGCGATACGATCGCCAGCTTCAGGATCAGCCCCGGGAGGGTGTTCCAGCCTCGCAGGTACCATAGGAACAGGGAAACCCCGAGCAGGAGACCCACGTTGATCTTCATGCCCAGAAGAAATCCGGTGATCACGCCATAGATGATGTCTCTGCCCCGCACCCGGATTGGTGCGCTCGTGAGAAGGGCGAGGGCGGCGATGATGAAGATACCCGGATGGAGGGGTTCGTCCCGGTTGTAGTAAAGAAACAGGAAGGTGGCTGCGGCGCAGAGTGCGGCCAGTCCGGGTTTCTTGGATACTCTCAGGCAAAACAGGCCGGAACCCCAGGCCGCGAGGCCCCAGCAGGCGAGGCACAGCACCCGGATGCCGTTGGAGGTGAGGATTCCAAACAGGTTCTGGATGACGGTGGTCACCAGGTAAAACGAGATGCCGTACTGGGAGTAGACGTGATCGTAGAGACTGTGGCCCTTGAAGACTTCGCGGGCCGTATAGAGGATATAGCCCTCGTCGTCGTAGAACGCGTGATTCGAGAAGAGGCAGCACCAGCCAAAGATGAGGCAAAAGAACAGGGCTATGTTGAGCTTTTTCAAGATTGCTGGAATGGGGAGCCGGCTGCTGTGAACACCGATGCTGGACGGCGCATTGGCGGGATCGTTCAGGAACCCGTTGGGCGTGAATTTTCGGGGGCGAGGATCTTGAAGAGGATATCCATGTGTTTGGCGGCGCGGGCAACGGTCATCTGCGGCTCGGTCTTGCCGTCGAGGCAGTCGAGGAAGTGGGTGGCGAGGGCGACGTTGTCGTCCGGGGCGCCGGTGACGTCGACCTCCAAGATCTCCTTCCGAGGCTGGCCGTCGTCGTGGAAAAACTCGATTTTGCGGTCGTCCCAGCTCGGATACTGAAAGCGCAAACCGCCCTTGGTGCCATAGAGGCGGGTCTCGCAGAAGGTCTCGCCGTGGACGCCGGCGCCGCGCTCGTAGTAGTAGGTGAGGCCTGAGTCGAATTCCATCCAGGCGGCGCCGTGCTGCTCGACGTCGGTGAAGGGGATGAGGTGGCTGATGTCGCGCAGGCCGTTGGTGGTGAAGCTGCGCAGGCCCTTGAGCTGCGGCAGGTCGTCGAGGAGACCGAGATGGAAGGACAGATCGTAGACGCCCCAGTCGATGAAAGGGCCGCCGCCGGCGAGCTTCTTGTTCATGGCCCAGGCGCCGTTTTTGTTCCACTCGATGAAGGTGGAGCGGACGAGGTGGTTGTGGTGGATGTGATACACCGTGCCGAGCTTTCCGCTGCGGATCAGGTCGTGTACGAACGCGAACTTCGGCGTCAGGCGCGTGTGACGGCAGGACGCCTCCAGGACGATCTGTCGCGGTGCGGCTGCGACGGCGGCGACCATGCGCGCGTTGTCGGTGGGAGAGGTAGCGAGCGGTTTCTCGACCAGCACGTGTTTTCCCGCGGCGAGGGCGGCGAGAAGGATCTCGGCGTGGAGGTAGGGTGGTGTGGCGATGACGACGGCCGTGACATCGGGGTCGGCGAGGATTTCGCGGAAGTCGAGGGTGGAGCGGGGAACGCCGAAAGCCTTGGCGGCCTCCCGGGTGGTGGCGTCGGAAGCGCTGCAGACCCAGGCGATTCGGGCGCGCGGATCGGTCTGGAGCGAGCGCATGAGGACCTTGCCGTACATGCCTGCGCCGATGATGCCGATGGAGTGTTCGGAGCTCATGGAAGCGCCGAGTGTGGGGCGGCGCGCAGCGCGATTCCATCAAATCCTCACATGGAATGATTGTCGGGGTCGCTGCGTACCTCCTCGCAATGAGCCTGGAGAATTCGGTTGGAAGTGAACCACCGAGCCGCAGAGAACCCAGCGATAAGCAAATACGGGAAACCGCTTCATTTATCCCATTCGCGTCGAGGTCCTCGCCCGCAGCGCGGCCGTGAAGGGTGCTTTCGTCGTGCGATCGCGGTGATCGACGAGCGAGACGGAGAGGCCCGGCTACTGGCGTTGTTTCCGGCTGACCGCACGCCACCGGCGGGCGAAGTGGACACCTTACAGGTGCGCCCCGAACTGCGGGTCAAGCTCCTGCCCAGCGAAGGCGAACTGTACGTGCTCGCCGAAAGTGGTGCTCGCACCGACAAGGAGCGCGGCATGCGTCGGCGTCAGCTCAAGACGTATTGGAAACGCCTGGAGGAACTCAAAAGGCAGGCGCCGCCCCGGGACTCGCTTTTGAAGAAACTCGGTGTCGCGCAAGACCGGGCCGGCCGCATCGTGTGTGCGTGCCCACCACCGACGGCCGCGAACTGCTCCTCATCCGACATACCGAGCCCAGCACCGACGTCGCCCTCTTGCTCGAACACCTCACGCTCACGCTCCCAACCCAGCCTCCGCCCAAGATCCGTTACCCCGCGGCCAAACCGCCCGCGTAGTCCCGACCTTTGCGAAAATCGAACGATGGATCAATGGGTTGTATTGTTTGCACGCTCCAGTAGCGGAAGTCGGGTTTAGGTTCCTTGGCGGGCTCAATCGCCCTGCCTTTGGGCGATGATTCGGCTACGGCGAATTTGTGGATGATTGCAGTTTGGTGAAGAGAGAGCGCACGTCAGCGTCGATTTCCGCTTCGCGCTCCTCGCTTCTTTTCCAAAATCATGCCGCTTGGCGGAGAATTTTCTCGACAGTTTCGGGTGTGATGTCGCCGCGTTCGCCGATCTTCGTCACACCACGGGCCGCGAGGCGGTTGGCGACATTGGCGGCGACGGTGACGTCGATGCCGTAGTCGGAGAGGTGAGTTTTGAGGCCGATCGACTCGTAGAAACCGCGGGTCTTCGCGATCGTGGCGTCGACGCGCGCCTGCTCGGAGCCCTCGGAAATGCCCCAGACGCGGGCGCCGTACTGGAGGATCTTCTGCCGCTTCTGTGCCTGCTGCACGTTCATCAGGCTGGGCAGCACGATGGCGAGGGTGCGGGCGTGATCCATGCCGTGCAGGGCGGTGATTTCGTGGCCGATGACGTGGCTGGCCCAGTCCTGGGGCACGCCCATGCCGATGGCGGTGTTGAGCGCCCAGGTGGCGGCCCAGCAGAGGTTGGCGCGGGCGTCGTAGTCGGTCGGGTTGGCGAGGGTCCTCGGGCCGACGTCGACGAGTATCCGAAGGATGGATTCGGCGAAGCGGTCCTGCACCTCGGCGTTCACCGGGTAGGTGAGGTACTGCTCCATCACGTGCGTGAAGGCGTCGCCGATGCCGTTGCCGACCTGGCGCGCGGGCAGGCTGAAGGTGGTCGCCGGATCGATGATCGAGAAGCGGGGGAACACGTGCGGCGTGATGAAGGCGAGTTTGTCGCCAATTGCGCGGCGGCTGATCACCGCGGCGCCGTTGGCCTCGGAGCCGGTGGCGGGCAGCGTGAGCACGGCACCGATCGGGAGGGCGGACTCGACGGTGGCGTTCTTGGAGAGGATGTCCCAGGGCTCGCCCTTGAAGGGCACCGCGGCGGCGACGAATTTCGCTCCGTCGAGCACGGAGCCTCCGCCGACGGCGAGGATCAGGTTGATCCGCTCGCGGCGGCACAGGTCGACGGCCTTCATCAGCGTGTCATAGTCGGGGTTGGCCTCGACGCCCCAGTGTTCGAAGACGGGATGCGCGCCGAAGGCGGCCTTCACCTGCGCGTACACGCCGTTTTGTTTGATGCTGCCGCCGCCTGCGAGCAGGAGGATGCGGGAGTCGGCGCTGAGTTCGGAGGCGAGTTTGGCGATTTGGCCGCGGCCGAAGTGGATGCGGGTGGGGTTGTGAAAGGTGAAGTTTTCCATGATGCCCCATGATTGCACAGGCGCGGGCCGTCTTCAACCGGGTGTCAGGTGGGTGGGGGTTCAAACATTAGGAGAATCGTGCACGCCCACCTGAGGATCCCGTGGCATACGGCCGCCGGTGGGAAGGATGGCGGGTTCTTCGGGCTCGAGTGTCGTAACGGACACACCAGTGAATCTCCAGGCAGCCATGAATCATGGGTTCAAGGAATGGGTCCGTCATGAATTTGCGGGATCGCGCAGGATCCTCAACGGGCGGCGCTGGCTGCGGGCGACGATCTTGGCGGCTGGGCTTGCGCTGGGGTGCGCGGCCGTGGCGGCGCCTACGATATCCGCGACGAGCGACACGCGCCGGGTGCTGGCGCCGGGGCAGGCCTTGTCGCAGTCGGTCACCGCGACCGGTTCGGGCAATGCGGTGGTCGAGGCCTACTTCCTGCACGACGGAAACTAGGGGGCTTTCGCGCTTGCGCTGCCGCGGGTGCGGGACTGCTTTGGGAACGCCTTGTCGACCCCCGATTCCAACTTCGTCCACCTCCACGTCCACTCCGACTACAGCCTGCTCGATGGCGCCTGCCGCATCGACAAGCTGATGGACCGGACGGTGTCGCTCGGGCAGAAGGCGCTGGCCTTGACGGATCACGGCAACCTGTTTGGGGCAATCGAGTTCTATAACACGGCCAAGGCCAAGGGGCTCAAGGCGCTCATCGGTTGCGAGATGTACATTGTGACCGGCTCACGCCTCGAGAGGACGGGCCGCTCCGACGAGGGAAAGAGCTTCTACCACATGGGGCTTCTTGCTCGGAATCTCGAAGGCTACCAGAATCTCCTCAAGCTCGTGTCGGACGCGCATCTCAAGGGCTTCTACTACAAGCCGCGCACCGACATTGAGACCCTCACCAAATATTCGCGCGGGCTCATCGGTTTCACCGGCTGCCTGGCGGCGCTGGTTCCCCAGCACCTGCTCCACGATCGCTTCGACGAGGCCCGAGCGGCGACGGCGCGGTTCATCGAGATCTTCGGCCGCGAGAATTTCTTCGTCGAAATCCAGGACCACGGCATTCCGGAGCAGCTCAAGATCATCCCGGGCCTGCTGAAGCTCGCGGAGGAGTTCAATCTGAAGGTCATCTGCACGAACGATGTCCACTACGTCCGCGCCGAGGACGCCGGCCCGCACGACGCCCTGCTGTGCATCCAGACCGGCGCGAAGATCGCCGAGACGGATCGCATGCGGTTCAGCGGCACCCAGTTTTACCTGAAATCGCGCGAGGAGATGGAGCGCCTCTTTGGCGAACACCCCGAATGGCTGCTGAACACGCAGCTCGTCGCAGAAATGTGCGACCTCTCGATCCCCTTCCCCAAGGGCTCGGAACGTTACCCGCGCTACCCGCTGCCCCCCGAGGTGAAGGAACGGTATTCACCTGCTGACTACCTGGTCCAGCTCTGCTACGAGGGGCTGAAGAAGCGTTACGGTGTGGACCATGCCGCGGTAGCCGTCCGCCCTGTCGTCGCGGAACGCCTCGCGAAGCTGAGCAACCTCCCGCCTGGGCAGAAACCACAGGCCCCCGACTACAGCGGACTGGTCCTCGAGGAGGAACTCGTCCTGCGCATGGGCTACGAGCTGTCGATCATCAACGTCACGGGCTTCGTCGACTACTTCCTGGTCGTGTGGGATTTCATCAACTGGGCGAAGCAGCACGGCGTCCCGGTGGGTCCGGGCCGCGGCTCGGGCGCCGGCTGCCTGGTCGCCTACCTGCTGGGCATCACCAACATCGACCCCATCCGCTTCAAGCTCCTGTTCGAGCGCTTTCTGAACCCCGAGCGTGTGTCGCCGCCCGACTTCGACATCGACTTCTGCATGCGCCGCCGCGGCGAGGTGATTACGTACGTACGCGAGAAATACGGCCAGGACTGCGTCGCGAACATCATCACCTACGGCACGCTCGGCGCGAAGATGGTGATCCGCGACGTGGCCCGCGTGCATGATCTGCCCTTCGCCGAGTCCGACCGGCTGGCGAAGATGATTCCCGACGAGCTCAATATCACGCTCGAGGATGCGATCACCAAGTCGGCCGACCTTCGCGGCGAAATCGAGCGCAACCCGGTCGCGCGCAGGATCGTCGACTCTGCCCGCGTGCTCGAGGGCATGGTGCGCAACACCGGCAAACACGCCGCAGGCATCATCATCACGGACAAGCCGCTCGACGAGTTCGTGCCGCTGACCTCGCAGGAAGGCGACGTCACGGTGCAGTTCGACATGAATTCGGTGGGCAAGCTCGGCCTGCTGAAGATGGACTTCCTCGGTCTGAAGACCCTCACGGTCATCAGCGACGCCGTGGACAACGTGCGCCGGACAGCCGACCCGAAGTTCGACATCGACACGCTGCCGCTCGACGATCCGAAGACCTACGTGCTGCTCAATTCGGGCAAGACGGTCGGCGTGTTCCAGCTCGAATCCGGCGGCATGCAGAACGCGTGCAAGACGGTGGGCGTTTCGAACATCGACGACATCAACGCCATCGGCGCGCTATATCGGCCGGGGCCGATGCAGTTCATCCCCGACTACGCACGCGGGAAGAAGGACCCGTCCACGGTCCAGTATCCCCACCCGCTGCTCGAACCCGTCCTGCGCGAGACCTACGGCATCATCGTGTACCAGGAGCAGGTGATGGAGTGCGCGAAGGTGATCGCAGGCTACACGCTGGGCGGCGCCGACATGCTGCGCCGCGCCATGGGCAAGAAGGACGCCGACGCGATGGCGAAGGAGCGCGTGAAGTTCGTCGCCGGCGCCAAGTCCTGCCACAACATCGACGAGAAGAAGGCCAACGAGATCTTCGACCTGCTCAACAAGTTCGCGAGCTACGGCTTCAACAAGTCGCACTCCGCGGCTTACGCGATGATCTCGTACCAGACCGGGTATCTGAAGGCCAACTACCCGGTGCAGTTCATGGCGGCGGTGCTGAGCTCGGAAATCGGCAACGCCGAAAAGGTCGCCCACTTCATCGACGAGGCGATCGCCATGGGCATCGAGGTCCACGGCCCCGACGTCAACGAGTCGCGCGAGAGTTTCACGCCCGTCGTGCGCGGCGACGCCGGAGCCCCGAGAGCCTCGATCCGCTTCGGCCTGGCGGGCATCAAGGGCGTGGGCGAGGTGGCCGCGCGCCGGATCATCGAGGAGCACGAGTCGGGCGGGCCTTATCGGGATTTCTCGGATTTCATGGTTCGCGTGGACCTGCGCGCAATCAACAAGCGCGTGCTCGAATGCCTGGTGCTCACGGGCGGCTTCGATTTTGCGGGCGTCTCGCGCGCCGAGCTGTTCGCGCAGATCGACGCGGCGCTCGCGGCGATGAACGAACTGCAGCGGAAGTATCCGGCGCTGCGCCGCGAGGACCCGTCGGTCGCGGCGGCTGCCGCGGCGGTGAAGGAGGACGAGGGGGCGATGCTCTTCGACCTC
>JAJXYI010000439.1 GCA_021780625.1 bacterium
TGCTCGCCCGCTCGTTCTCCCGAGCCCGCGAGATGGCGCTCCGCAGCGCGCTCGGCGCCACCCGGCGTCAGCTGGTCGGCCAGCTGCTCGCCGAGAGCCTGTCGATCGCCTTCGTGGGCGGCGTGCTTGGGCTTCTGCTGGGCAGCTGGGGCTACACGCTCGTCGACAGCCTTCTTCCCTCCCAGCTGCGCGACTTCGTGGGTTCGTCGCCGACCTTGGACGCGCGCGTGCTACTCTTCACCCTGGCAGTCACGGTGGCCACTGGCGTCGGCTTCGGCCTCGCCCCGGCCTGGCAGACCTCCGCCGTCGCTCCTTCCGACGCGCTCAAGAACACGCCGCGCACCATCCACACGCGTTTCGGCCGGTGGCATCTGCGCGACCTGCTGGTCGGCGTCCAGATCGCGCTCGCCCTCGTCCTGCTCGTCGGCGCGAGCCTCATGATCCGAAGTCTCCATCGTCTCCTGGCCGTGCCGCCCGGGATTCAACCCAACCGCGTCCTGACCCTCCAGATCAGCCCGGTGAATGCGCGGATCTATGCCGAGGACCCCATGGCGGTTCCACGTTTCTACGAACGCGTCACGTCCACCGTAAAGGCGCTGCCCGATGTCGCCGACGCCGCCATCGCGACGGGCATTCCGTTCAGCCACACGTACTCTTATTCCGCATTCTACCTCGACGGGAAACCCCTGCCGCAGCCCGGGCATTATCCGAGCGCCAGCAACCAGATGGTGAGCGCCGACTTCTTCCATGTCCTGGGAGTCCCGCTGCTCAAGGGCCGCCTCTTCGATGGCCGCGAACGCGAACCAGTGGTCCCCCCCGGTCTTAAGGTTTCCGAATCCTCGGTGGCGGAGATCTACAGGAACTTCGACCTGTCCGTGATCGTCAACCGCAAGATGGCCGAGACGTATTGGCCCGGCCAGGACCCGATCGGACGCCGGTTTCGGCTCGGCTTTCCCGATATGAAGCTTCCGTGGTGCCGCGTGATCGGCGTCGTGGGAAACATCGTCCAACACGGCCTCGATCAGGGCGCCGAAGCTGAATTCTATTACTCGCCTCGCCAGTTCCCCAATCCGACCACGCCATACCTCATCGTCCGCACGCGCCTGTCCCCCGCGGCGGCCGCCGCCGAAATCACGAAGGTCCTGCGCTCCACCTTCCCCGACAATCCAGTGTTCGACGTGAAGCCCATGACCGAACGCATGGACGACTTCGTCGCCGGCCGGCGCTATAACATGCAGCTGTTCGTCTTCTTCGCCGGCACCGCCCTGCTGCTTGCCCTCATCGGTCTGTACGGCGTGCTGTCGTTCGTCATCGGCCAGCGAAGCCGCGAGATCGGCATCCGCATCGCCCTCGGCGCCACGCGCGCGCAGGTTCTCGGTGACGTGATGCGCCATGGCCTCGCCCTCGTCGTCCCAGGGCTCCTGCTCGGCGTCGCCTCCGGCTGGGCCGTCGTCCGACTCCTTCAAAGCCAGCTCTTCGAGGTCGCCCCCAACGACCTGCTCTCCTACGCGATCGCCGTCGTCCTGCTCCTGGTGGTCGGCGCCATCGCCTCGTACCTCCCCGCACTGCGCGCCGTCCGCATCAACCCCGTCGATGCCATCCGCACCGAATAGCCCCGCACCATGCACTCCGACCTCCGCCTCGCCTTTCGTTCGCTCCTCAAGTCTCCCGGCTTCACCGCGATCGCCATCGTCACGCTCGCCCTCGGCATCGGCCTGAGCACCTCCGCGTTCAGCCTCGCGAACGCGTTTCTGCTTCGTCTGCTTTCCTACCCCAATTCCGCCGAACTGGTTCGCGTCTTCCGCTCCACCCCACAGGCCCGCGGCCAGTCGCACTCCCCCGCCGATTATCTCGACATCCATAACGGCGCCACCTGTTTCTCCGACAGCGCCAGTTACTACAACGACCTCAACAGTCTCGCCGAACCCGACCAGCCCGCCCAACAGGTCTCCGGCCTGTGGGTCGCCTCCAATTTCCTGAAGCTGATCGGAGTACAGCCGTCCATCGGGCGCGATTTTACTCCCGATGAAAACCAGCCCGGCAAGGGGAACGTGGTCATCCTCACCCAGCGCCTCTGGTCCAGCCGCTTCTCGAGCGATCCCAAGGTGATCGGACGCACCCTGCGCATCAATGGCGAGAACTGCACCGTGATCGGCGTGCTGCCCAAGTCGTTCGCCGCTCCCCTGGTCTGGGGCCCCGCCGACTTCCTGCGCCCGCTCACGATGAATCCCGGTTTCTCCACGCTGCGCAAGGACCACTGGTTCTCCTGCGTGGCTCGCCTGAAGCCAGGCGTCACCATCGGCGGGGCCAACGCCCAGCTCGCCTCCATCGCCAGCCGCTTGTCACACGACTACCCCACCGAGGACGGCGGGGAGGGCCTCTACGCCGTGCCGCTCCACTCGTCCAATATGGACGGCACCAGCACCAGGATCATCTGGATGATGACCGGCCTCGCCCTGATGGTGCTGCTCATCGCCTGCGCGAATCTCGCCAGCCTGCTGCTCGCCCGCTCCCTGGGACGCACCCGCGAGTTCGCCATCCGCACCGCCCTCGGAGCCAGTCGTTTCCGACTCATGTCCCCGCTTCTCGCCGAGAGCCTCGTCCTCTCAATGGCCGGTGGCGGCCTCGGCCTGCTGCTCGGCAAATGGTCCAACGACCTGCTCGCGGCCAAGATCCTCATCGGAAACGAACCCGGCTTCCCGATCCCGATCGACGGACGCGTCCTCACCTTCGCCCTGCTCACCTCCCTCGCCACCACACTCGTCTTCGGACTCGCGCCGGCGCTTCTCGTCTCGCGCGCTCCCGTCAACGACGCCCTCAAGGAAGGCGTTCGCGGCAGCAGCGCGGGCCGCTCGCATCACCGATTCAAATGTTCGCTGGTGGTCGCCGAAATTGCCGCCGCCCTCATCCTCGTCGGCGTCTCCGCCTCCTTCGCTGTCGCCTCGAAGGGCTTCCTTCACCGCAACCTCGGCTGGCAGCCCGAAGGCACTTTCGAAGGCCTGCTCGCCCGCCCCTGGAACCGCTACGGGACCGACGACCTGCGCCGCCAATCCGACCGCGCCCTGCTCGATCGCCTCTCCTCCATCCCCGGCGTCGAGAAAGCTGCGCTCTCGTTCGCCACGCCCCTGTTCTCCTACTTCAACTCCTCCAACTTCGTCGCCGAAGGCCAGCCCCTCCCCGAGAAGGGCAAGGAGCCCCTCGTCGAGACCAACTCCGTCACCCCAGGCTTTTTCTCGCTGCTCCATATTCCACTCAAACAGGGCTCGCTGTTCACGGATAGCATCAAGGCCGACGGCCCCCCCGTCGCCATCGTCAACGAGTCCTTCGTCCGTCGCTTCTGGCCGGGCCAGAATCCCATCGGCCGGCGCGTGCGCATCGCCGACAAGGACCAGTGGATCCGGATCATCGGCGTCGTCGGCGACGTCCGCATGGCCGCCAACATTTCCGCCCCCACCTCGTTCCTCCAGCTCTACCGGCCCATGATCCAGGCCCCGGGCAACTACATCACCTTTGTGCTCCGATCCTCCATGCCACCCGAGTCGCTCGCACACAGCGCCGCGAAGATCGTCAGCTCGCTCGACCCCGACCTTCCCATCACCCAGGCAGGCTCCACCACCCAGCTCATTCAAACCAGCCTGTCCAATCTCGACGTGATCGTCGTCAATCTCGCCGTCTTCGCAGCAATGGGACTGCTCATCGCCGCCATCGGAATCTACGGCGTGATCGCACACCTCACCGCGCAGCGCACGCTCGACATCGGCGTGCGCATGGCGCTCGGCGCGCGACAGTCCCAGATCGTCTCGATGATCCTCACGCAGGGCGCACAACTGCTCGCCATCGGTCTGGTGCTGGGAGTGATCGGCGCCTACGCGATCGATTCCATGCTCCAGCGCACCATGTCCGAATTCGGGCTGCCCGGCGCCTGGATGCAGGGCCTCACCGTCTGCCTCATCTCCCTGATCACGCTCGTCGCCTGCTACATTCCCGCACGCCGAGCCTCGCTCATCGATCCCGTCATCGCCCTCCGGGGCGAGTGACTCCCCCTGTCCGCCATCCAGATCCCCCAGGGTTTCGCACGCCACCGGCACGCGAAACGCAGCCACCACACGAAAGCACCACCATGATCTCCGATCTACGATTCGCGTTTCGGCAGTTCGCGAAATCCCCCGGATTCACCCTAACCGCCGTCATCACGCTGGCCCTCGGCCTCAGCGCCAACATCTACCTGTTCGACCTCATCGACCTGTTCTTCTTCCAGCCACTGCCGGTCCAGCATCCCAACCGGCTCGCTTACGTCACGCAGCGCCATCCCGGCGTCGAGCTCTGGAGCGGTCTCTCCTGGGCAAACTACCGCGACATCCGCCGCGAGGTGCCGCAGTTCGAGGATGCGGTCGCGATCTATTTCAATGCCGCAGACATCGCGGTGCCCGGAGGGAAGGCCGAGCGGGCCTGGATCGAAGGCGACAGCGGCAACTACTTCTCCATGCTTGGCATCAAGCCATACCTCGGACGCCTCTTCCTGCCCGGCGAAGGCGAAAAGCCCGGCGCCGATCCGATCGTGGTGCTCTCCTACGACTACTGGAAAACCTCGCTGGGCGGGGACCGCTCGATCGTGGGAAAGCCCATCCAGGTCAACGGCAAGTCCATGACGGTCGTGGGCATCACGCCTCCCGAATTTCACAGCGCCCAGTGGGCCATGGCCCCAAGCGCCTTCGTCCCGGCCACGATGATCGGCTACCTGTATTCGCAGGGTAACGACATGTACACCGTCCGGGACTGGAGCGCGTTCAAGATGCTCGCCCTGCTCAAACCCGGCGTGAGCCTGCGCGAGGCGTCCGCATCCCTGTCCGTCGTCGCCAAGCGGCTCGATGAGACCTACCGAAAGGGCGAATCCCCACTCGTCATGGGCCTGCACTACGAACGACTGTCCCGGCCCGATCCCGGAGTCGCGGGCCCAATCCCGTTCATCGCCGCGGTCTTCTCCATCCTCGTCTTCCTGATCCTCCTCATCGCCTGCGCCAACGTGGCCAACCTCCAGATCGCCAGGGCGGCCGCCCGGCGTCGTGAACTCGGCATCCGATCCGCCGTGGGCGCCTCCCGGTTTCGCCTCCTGCGCCAGCTTCTCACCGAAAGTGTGGTGTTGGCGCTGATGGCGGGCGTCGTCGGACTGTTTCTGATCATGTGGCTCGGCCCCGTCCTCGGTCGTCTCGCCCCGAAGGGTGACGTTCCGACGAGCGTCGCTCCCTCGTTCAACGCTTCGAGCATCTGGTTCACCATCATCGTGGCAGTCGTGGCCGGCGTTGTGACAGGACTGATGCCCGCGCTGCGCGCAAGCGCGGTCGACGCAATCGCCGTGATCAAGGGATCCGACTCCACCATGGGACAGGGCGGCCACTGGTTCCGCAACCTGCTCGTGATCGCCCAGGTCGCTTTCTCAGTCGTGGTGCTCATCACGGGTGGTCTGTTTCTACGCAGCCTGGTCCACCTTTCGTCCTCCTATATTGGCTTCAGGACCCAGAACACCGTCATGGCCTCCGTGGACCTGAAGCTCCACGGCTACAGCGAAGCCAAGGGGATGCACTTCGTCGAACAGCTCACGGATAGCCTCCAGCATCTGCCTGAGGTGAACGCCGTGTCCTACGGCTCGCACATTCCTTTCGACAACAGTTTCGAGACCTCGAAGATCCTCCCTGAAGGCGAACTCGTGGGGGACAAAAGCGCCGATCCCAGCCGCCAGCCCGTGGTCGCGGGCATCAACCACACCGGCCCCGGTTTCCTCAAGGCCCTCGGCGTCACGCTGATTTCGGGTCGCGACTTCACCCGCCAGGACGACGCCTCCGCACCACCCGTGGTCATCATCAACCAGGCGCTCGCCGAGCGATTCTGGCCCAATCAGCCCGCGCTCGGCAAACGGCTCCGCATCGACGGCGGCGCCCTCGCCCAGGTCGTCGGCATCGTCGCCGACGGGAAGTACCTCATGCTAGCGGAGTCCGGCCGGCCCTACCTGTTCGTGCCGCTCGCCCAGAGCTACCACTCGCCCATCACCTTCGTCGTGCATTCGACGGCACCGGACTCGGCCGCGCTGATCGCCGCCCTGCGCAAGCTGGTACGCGAGCGCGATGCGACGCTTCCTATCTACGCAGTGCGCTCGCTCGCAGACCACGTGAAGGACTCCGCCCTAGGCTTCATGCCGCTGCGCATGGGCGCCGTCCTCTCGGGCACCCAGGGCGCGCTCGGTCTCATCCTCGCCGTGATGGGCCTTTACGCCGTCGTCGCTTTCACCGTCTCCCAACGCACGCGCGAGATCGGGATCCGCATCGCACTCGGCGCACGAAATTCATCGGTCCTCTCGATGGTGCTGGGCTCGGGGCTTCGCCTGTCCCTCATCGGCCTCGTCATCGGCCTGCTCCTGGCACTCGCGATGGCCCGGCTGATGTCCGGCATCCTCTACGGCCTCAATCCCATCGACCTGCCCGTGTACGGGTCCGTGATCGTACTGATCGGCGGCGTCGCCTTCGCCGCCTGCTACTTCCCCGCCCGACGGGCGATGCGGATCAACCCCGTCGAAGCCCTCCGGATCGACTAGTCTTTCGGCTGACACGGATCCCCGCCGTCGCTTTCCTTTTCCGTCAGGTTCAACAGCCGCATTTCAAATGATCTCCGATCTGCGTTTCGCCTTCCGACAGTTCGCCCGCAATCCCGGGCTCACCGCGGTGATCATCGCCACGCTCGCGCTCGGTATCGGCGCCTCTACGACAGTCTTGTGCTGGATCCAGGGCATCCTGCTCAACCCGATCCCGGGCGCGGTTGACTCCGGTCGCTTCGTGGCGATCACCAACACCTGGGGTTCCTCGAGGGGTGACTGTTCGTCCCTGCCCGACGACCGCGACCTCGCCACCCACACCGACCTCTTCTCCGGAGTGATCGCCTCCCAGGTTACCCCAGCCTGCCTGCGCGCCGACCACCGCGCCGACTGGCTCTACGGTCAGATCGCCACCGCCAACTTTTTCGATGTGCTCGGCGTCCGCCCCCTGCTCGGGCGGACCTTCCTGCCCGACGAGGACCAGGCGCCCGGCGGCAACCCAGTGCTCGTCATCAGCGCCGACCTGTGGCGACGGCGCTTTAACTCAGATCCGTCCGTGATCGGGCGCAAGGTCGAGCTCAACCAGGTTATGTTCACGATCGTCGGCGTCGCTCCCGCTGGCTTCAAGGGCACCATGGGCGGCCTGCGCTGCGACTTCTGGGCGCCGGTGTCGATGTGCAGGCAGGTCGCCGGCACCGGCTGGCTGACCGAGCGCGCCGCGCGCTGGCTGCACACGCAGGCACGCCTCGCGCCGGGCGTGTCCGCCTCCCAGGCCGAGGCCGCCCTCGGCCCCATCTCCGCCCAGCTCGCCGCCGCCTACCCCGGAACCAATCGCGACGTGCGCCTGCACGCGATTCCCCTCATGCGGGCGCCCTATGGCGGACAGGCATTCTTCTACCCGGTGCTCCGCGTCCTCCTCGTGGTCAGTCTCGGCGTGCTGCTCATCGTGATCGTAAACATCGCCAATCTCCTGCTCGCACGGGCGGTGCAGCGGCAGCGGGAGATCGCGATCCGGCTCGCCGTGGGAGCGTCGCGCCTGCGCATCATCCGACAGCTGCTCGTGGAGAGTCTCCTGCTGGCCCTGGCCGGAGGCGCCGGCGGCGTGCTCCTCGCCTTCTGGTCCGTCGGCCTGCTCGCTGCGTTCATCCCCAAGACGTACCTTCCAGCCGGATACGACTTCCCAGTCGACGGGCGGATCCTCGCCGCGACGGCCGGCCTATCGATCGGCGCCGGCATCCTGTTCGGCATCGTCCCCGCCTGGCAGTCCGCACGGCAGAACCTCCAGGCATCGCTCAAGGACGGAGGAAAGTCGTCCACGGGTGGTCCCGCCCACCATCGGATCCGCCGGCTGCTCGTCGTCTCCCAGGTCGCGCTCGCCCTGATGCTGCTCGTTGGCGCCGCCCTCTGCTTCCAGGGGCTGCGCCGGGCCCGCCAGGTCCGCATCGGCTTCGATCCCCACCACCTCCTGCTGGCCGGGCTGCGCATCGGCATGAACGGCTACAACGAAACCGCCGGCATCCGTTTCTACCACGAACTCACGCGTCGCGTCGCCGCCATGCCAGGCGTCAAGTCAGTCGCGCTCGCGAGCTGGTTTCCCCTCGGTTTCGAGGGAGTGGGAGGCACCGGCATCGAGGTCCCTGGCCGGGTGCACCGCGACGGCGACGACACCTCGACCAACACGGTCATCATTTCCCCGGGCTACTTTGCGACTATGGGGACGCCCTTGGTCGAAGGTCGCGATTTTGCCGCGAGCGACGACCGCTCGTCGGCACCCGTCGCGATCGTGAACCAGACCTTCGCCCGACATTTCTTCCCAGGCACGGACCCGCTCGGACACACCTTCCGCGCCTACGGCCGCTCCTACACCGTGGTCGGCGTGGCTCGCGACGGGAAATACCGCCACATCGACGAGCCCTCCACCTCCTTCGCGTTCTTCCCCTACGCCCAAGGTGTCCCCGAACTCAATCTTGGCCTCTGCATCCGCACGCTCGGCGATCCCGCCTCCGTCGGTGCAGGCCTCCAGTCCCTGATCCACGGGATCGATCCGCGCGTCGAAATCTGGACCGAGCAGCGCATGACCGAGTACATCAAGGCCTCGTTCATGGCCCAGACCATCGCGACCAGCCTCCTCCTCGTCCTGGGGCTTGTCGCGCTCGCCCTCGCCGCACTCGGCATCTACGGCGTCATGAGCTACCTCGTCGCCCAACGGACCCAGGAGATCGGTGTGCGCGTCGCTCTCGGCGCCCGTCGAGGAGAGATCCTCGCCATGATCCTGCGCCAGGGTATCTCGCTCGCCGCAGCCGGCCTCGCCGTCGGATTGCTCCTCGCCGCCCTGTCCTCCCACCTGCTTGCCAGCTTCCTCAACGGCGTCAGCCCATTCGATCTCGTCACCTTTGTCGGCGTGCCCGTCCTGCTCGCCGCAGTCGCCGTGCTGTCCACCTGCCTCCCCGCCTTCCGCGCCACGCGCGTCGATCCGCTCATCGCCTTGAAATCAGAATGATGCCGAATGACGTAGTTGAAAAAAAAGACACGGCCTGAAACCACACTCAATCCATCCGCCCATGCTCCGCCCGTTCCTTGCCCTCCTCAGCCTCTCCCCCCCCCCC